>CACZUS010000022.1 GCA_902784425.1 uncultured Bacteroidales bacterium | reverse complement strand
TGAAGGGAATACAAAACCATATTCTTTACAGTGAGACACTAACTGTTTAAAAACATCTTCTTGAGAAGCCATATCTATTTTTATATTATTTATTTATTTTCTTTGTTTTAGCTATTGCCAAATCGAGCGCAAAATTAGTTTTTTTTTCTCATAAAACATAATTTATGTACGGAAGGATTATTTTACAATCACTTTATTCGTCTTCTCTTGCTCGTTCACCAATAATCTGACCACATAAACACCTTGTTTGCATGGCAGAGAAAGGATGGATCTCGTCTCCTTTGTCATGCGATGCACGCATACGCCATTCACGTCATACACGCATATATCCATGCTGTTTTCCGCCAGATTATAGATCTTTATGTTGTTTCGTTCACCAAAGACATAAGGCATAGCATCCACATTCTGCTCTGTCACCTGCGATTCCTCACCTGTTGCTTTCCTGTTGATCCTGCTTGCCATACACCTATATTAGTACCAGATGCGGTACTGACGCCCTCCAAATCAAACAGTTTGCCATTAGAAGACGAAATGATTTTAAAACAACAATCATCCAACGTCTCAATCTTAAATTGTTGTTGCGCACTATTTTCATTTAGGAGTGACAATTTCAGATTATAGCTTCCATCATCCGTGATGGCTACTTTCTGTCCATTACGTTTCGTGTAGATGCAATAATTTCCATTACTCAATGGATGGAAATACCACCTTTGCAAGGTGTCTTCTGCAGAGAATAGAGATAGTTTCAATCCATCCCCCACAGCTTTCATCACTGATGTGGCAGAACGAGGAACAATCATATAAGGTGTATTTTCTTTGAAGAGTTCCACCCCATCACTTTTATCCATTTTGATGATGACAGTAGAAATTTCTTGTGCCCCCATCCGATAGTTTAACTGATGGTTTTCTATCTCAATGTCAGACATCTTCTTGCAATCATATTTTGAGTTTGTAACATACAAGGAGGCTGTCGAAGAGAGATTCTTCAACATAGACAAATCAAGGTTGATCAACTTATCCGATGTGTTCGTATTCAACATCACCACCACCAATTCTGTTCCATCTGGACTAATAGCTGCCAGCAAATCACTCTTACCGGTTGGAAGCAACGTATATCCCTTCTTTATGAAACGAGTCACCTGCATACGCACATAACAATTCTTAACGATATTGTATGTCTGATTAGCAAAATTACCTCTAATCAAACACCATTGGTCGTTGGCCTCCTCCATATATTGCCAATCCACCCATGCTTGAGGCAAGAGATAGTTCATATCATCAAACAAACGTTGTGCCATTGAAAGATTACCAGCTATGCCTGTACCACCCGCACCTGTTTCCGACATCCAAAACGGCAGTTTCGTCTCGAAAATCAAATCTCGTAGGTTGGACTTATCCATCACGTTACCTCCATACGTATGTACATTAAACTGGCCTAACATAGGTATGATATCCCCCTCCTTACGATACAAATTCAATTCGTTAATCGCAGTAGGGACACTCGTCTCGTCACACGCAGAAATTACGGTCTTCAATCCCGACTTAGCCAATTTAGGATACAAAACACGAATCAATTTAACCTGAGAAGCAGGATCGAAATGACATCCTTCCTGTCCGCCGTTAGCTCCCCAATAATTGGTGTTCGGTTCATTGAACGGATCCAATGTTTTGAACTCAATTCCATACTCGTCTTTAAAATGTTTGCATACTTCAATCAGATAATCACAGAACTGATCATAATATGCAGGTTTTAGATTATCCTTGCCCGCATCGGAATTACCAGCAGAACAGCCACTATATGTCATCCAATAAGGTGGAGAATTGGAGAATGCCTCAAAGATGGCATCGGGTCTCACCTCCTTAATTTTTTGCAACACTTTACGTTGTCCGGCATCTTTCGTCCAATCATATCCTGTGTTTTCACCAGCCTTAAAGCCCTCCATCTCCGCACGTTTGCCTTTACCATTACACATGTGTCCATTATAATGTGATGGTGTATCGCCTCCACCGATATTATATCGGAAAATATTATAATTCAATCCATCCTCAGATGTCAACAATTGGAGGATATCATCTAACTTACGATCATCCCATTTGCCACACATATTAGCCCACCAACAGAGAGAGATTCCCCATCCTTCCAACGTTTGCTGACGTTGAGCAGGATTGATGCAGGCGGTCGTCATTCGATTAGGATCATACTGTGCCAACAATCCATAGTATTCGGCTGCCGTCAAGTTGATAACCGAGCCATGTCGCATCACTGATGGCAAAGAATATTGATTCGAACTCAACTGCGTGAATTTGCCAGAAGAGAGGTCACTCGTTATCAATGGATAATATCCCTTTCCTCCGAAATCATCCAAGAAGAGGCACCACTTATCCTCATCATTCATCTTAAAGCAAGTTGGTCCCTCCACACCTGAAATCTGACTCATATCAGAATTAATCTCCGTCCATTGACCCAACAACGAGTTGGATTTCTCCATAATGATGTATTTACCAGAGGAAGGCATACCCGATTTATGAGCCTCTGTCGCCTCATTTTTCTTGAAGCGATAGTAGGTGTCGCCCACCTTGATGGCCGTTGCATCGATCACACTGATGGTTCTGCCGCTTTGGTTTTTCAGTTCCATCCAAACCTTTGTGTCGCTGAATCGAACGAAATCCTTCGTAGTGCAATAATAGACGCGGTGGGTATTATCGTTGTTAGCCACATTCTGAGAAGATGGTATCTTGGAAGACCAGAATACGATGTACTCTCCTGTCTCCTCGTTATAAATAGCCTCTGGAGCCCACGTACAACCAGCACCCTGAGGTGCCACCTGACACATACGTTGATCTGACCAATGAATCAGATCGTTTGATTCCCACACCATAATGGATTTACTTCCCGTTGTTTGTGCAGCGGTCCAGTTTCCATTTCCATAAATCTTCAAATCGGTAGCAATCACGTAAAATTTGCTACCATCAGCCGAGCGCATGATAAAAGGATCTCGAAGTCCTTTTTCTCCCAATGTAGATGTTAAAACTGGATTACCCTCATTAAGATCGGTCCAATGCAGTCCATCCTGACTAATTGCAAAATAGATCTGTTCACCCTGCGCTAATCCCTCGCCCTTGAAATAGGCAAACAAGTATGCATAGTACTTCTGTTCAGAAAAGATAGGCATACAGAGAAATGCAAATAACAAAGAGACTAAGATTCGTCTCATAATAATTATAAATGTGTTTTTCATTTCATGGTTTTTTATGATGTAAACTTAAATTTCAAAAACCCACCTAAGCAAAATCATCGTACAAAGGTCAACAGGAGCAAGGCAGTAGGAACGTAAGAAAGGAGGTTATTTCGCCTCCTCATCGTCCCAATCTATTTCTATATCATCAGCATCATCCATTTCCACATCAAGTTCTTCATCAGACTCATCATCACCGACCTCCATTGGTCTGTGAGTCAGTGTCATGTGACGGTCAACGTCCTTACTCAACTCCGCCCAGATCAGGTCTTTCAATTCCATTATACCATCACCTGTCACTGATGAGAAGAAGGTGGTTGGAACATCAGTTGGCAGAGTTTGTTTAATCTCTTGGATCAGTTCCTCATCCAGCATATCCGACTTTGAAATGGCTAAGATTCGCTGTTTTTTCAACAGTTCCTCGTTATATTGTTCCAACTCGTTGAGTAAGATATTATACTCCTTCACGATATCATCCGAATCGGCAGGTACCAAGAACAACAAGATGGCGTTACGTTCAATATGGCGTAAGAAGCGCAGACCGATACCCTTTCCTTCCGAAGCACCTTCGATGATACCAGGGATGTCGGCCATAGCAAAAGACTTTTGGTCACGATAGGCAACAATACCCAGATTAGGTTCCAATGTAGTAAATGGATAGTTGGCAATCTTCGGTTTAGCAGCCGAAACGACGGAGAGCAGCGTTGATTTACCCGCATTAGGGAAACCAACCAAACCAACATCAGCCAAGACTTTCAATTCCATCACGACCGTCTTTTCGATGGCAGGTTCACCAGGCTGAGCATACCGAGGAGTTTGATTGGTGGCAGATCTGAAGTGCCAATTACCCAATCCACCTCTACCGCCTTTCAGAAGGATCACCTCTTGTTTATCCTCTGTCACATCGCACAAGAAATCGCCCGTCTCAGCATCGTAAACAACAGTACCGCAAGGCACATCTATGATTTTATCTTCACCATCAGCACCAAAGCTTCGACTTTGTCCACCACTCTCGCCATTACCTGCGAGAACATGCTTCTCATATTTCAAATGAATCAGTGTCCAATAATCCTTATTGCCACGAAGGATGATATGACCGCCGCGACCGCCATCACCACCATCAGGACCACCTTTAGGCGTAAATTTCTCGCGATGAAGATGAGCAGAACCTGCTCCACCCTTACCTGAACGGCAATATATCTTTACATAATCAACAAAATTCGTCTCCGCCATATCTATCACATACTAAAAGTTACAACCAGTTCTTCTTTTTAAAGAACAGTAAAGTTAATCCAGAAGCAACAATCATCAGAATGATTGAGAACAAGTAACCGAAACGCCATTGTAGTTCAGGCATGAAATCGAAGTTCATACCATACATGCTGGCGATTAAGGTTGGTGGCAAGAAGATAACTGATACCACGGTAAATATCTTGATAATCTTATTCTGTTCGATGTTAACCAAACCGAGGAAGGTATCTTGCAAATAGTCCAATCGATCGAAACCGAATTTCGTGTGTTCGATAAGGGAGTTAATATCTTTGATAACCATGCTCAGACGAGGCTTCAGGTCTTCTGGTACCAAAGCACTTTTCAACACATTGGAGACCACACGCTGCTTATCGATGATGTTCTCACGAAGGTGCATGACACGTTCCTGCATGTTTTTGATGGCGAGCAATACGTCTTCATCCACATCCTCAGCCACCGTCATCGACTTACTTAGCTTGGTGATGTCTCTCGTAGCATCCTCGATCATATCCGCATCATACTCCACTCGCGTCTCCATTAATGCCACGAAGATATGATATCCAGTCGGATAGTTGCGCGGATTGGCAAACATCTTCTTCACGGTTTCATTAAACGACTTCAAATTCGAATTATCACGAACGGAAACCAAGATGCCATTTTTCAAGATGAAAGAGACGGGCTCCTTTTCATAAGAATCTAACAAGAAGTTGGAGTTTGCAACCATGGTATCTTCCGTTTCAATGTAACGAGAAGACATCTCAATCTCTTCGATCTCCTCTTCCTCCTGAATGTAAATTTTCAGGAATTGCTCCAATTCCGACTCTGTTTCCGGAGCAACATTATTCAAGTCAATCCATACAAAATTACTCAAAGGAATCTCTTTTAAAATTTCAATATCCTTTGCTATCTTCAATCTGTTATTATCAAAGTAAAACAATCTGACTTGTTGTGTGTTTTGTTGCATACCTTACTTTTTATTTTGTTGTGTCGTCATTCGACAATCACATAGTCAGTACCACAAATTATTTATTTCATTTCATTCTCTATTCGATTCGTCAAAGAGACAAATTCCTGCACGCTTAATTGCTCCGGTCGTTTCGTGGCAATTGGGTCTTGCAACAACGAAGAATCTTTGTGAACCAACGGTGCTATTGAGTTTCGAAGCATCTTACGTCTTTGATTGAACGAGGTTTTGACCACCTTTATGAACAACGACTCATCACAGTCCAACCGCTGCACACCATTCCGACGCATTCGAATCACCGCCGATTTCACCTTCGGAGGTGGGTCGAATACATGTTCGTGTACGGTAAACAAATATTCTATATCATAAAAAGCCTGCAACAGCACGCTTAATATACCATAAGCTTTACTATTCGGTTTGGCAGCAATCCGCTCCGCCACCTCTTTCTGTATCATTCCAGAACAGATTGGCACTAAATCACGATGTTCCAACACCTTGAAAAATATCTGACTAGAGATATTATACGGATAATTACCAATGACACAGAACGATTCACCTCCAAACAAGTTGGAGATGTCTAATTTCAGAAAATCTTCTGCCAAAATTCGTCCCTTCAGATCTGGGAAATTTTCATTTAAATAGACAACAGACTCCCGATCTAACTCAACGACCTTTAAATTGATTTGCGGATTTTTTAATAAGAATTGTGTCAAAACACCCATTCCAGGACCCACCTCAAGTACATTCGTAGGTCCCGTTACAGCCAGACTATCGGCAATATTCTGGGCAATATTCAGATCTTTCAAAAAATGTTGCCCTAAGAATTTCTTGGGCGTAACTATCATCTTCCATCGATTATCTAAAGTTGACACATTTATAATTACGCAAAGGTAATAAAAAGGATTAAAAACGAACCATTTTATCGAAAAAAAATGCCATCTTGAATGCCACATTTTCGAATCAAATGAAAAAAAAAGTATCTTTGCATATTATTTGATTAATTAAGATGAATAAGAAGCTTAAAAACGCCATACAGATAATCATATCATTAGGATTAGGTATCCTAATTTTTTATCTCGTATATAAACAGATTGATCTTAATGATGTAAAGGAGAACCTAAAAAATGCGCACTGGGGATTTATTATTTTTCCCATCATCATCTGTTTTCTCAGCACCTGGTTTCGTGCTTTACGTTGGAATATGCTAATTGAACCTGTTGCCAAAGTGCCCAAAACAAAGAATACACTCGTAGCTGTGATGATCGGATATTTCGTCAATCACCTCATACCAAGGGGTGGCGAGATTGCTCGCTGTGGTGTCCTCACCAAATACGAAGGAATCCCGATGAGTGAATTGGTGGGAACCGTCATAACGGAACGCGCCTTCGACCTAATCATCACCTTCTCCATCGTCTTCCTTGCCGCCTTGTTTGAATATGATGTCATGGCTAACTTTTTAGCCAACGTTCATTTGTTAGACAAACTTGTCAATTTAGTTACCAACCCCTATCTATGGGGGGTAATCCTTTTATTCGCCATCGTCTTTATCTTTTTCAGAAAGAAAATTGCGCAATTGAAATTTTTCCAAAAATTCAAAGGTGTAGGCGTAGGAATCTGGAACGGACTCAAATCATTCACAAAGATAAAAAAGAAGGGATTGTTCCTACTTTATAGCTTTCTCATCTTTTTCATGTATTATCTGATGCTCTACACCACCTTCTGGTTGTTCGACTTCTCCAAAGACCTATCTATGGAGGCTGGATTGGTGACATACGTGTTTGGCGCACTGGGTATGATCGTTCCTACTCAAGGAGGTATCGGCGCCTATGAATACATGACGATACAAGCACTCATGTTGTATGGCATCACACAATCACAAGCTGGCACCTTCGCAGCAATTGCACACGTCATAGAAATCGTATTCTTCTGTGTATTCGGTTTCTTATGTACATTGATATTACCCATCATCAACAAAGAGACAACAAAAGTAAACAACAATGACGAATCAATATGACTACCAAGTCCACCAACATTTCTTCTTCGTGGGCATTGCCGGTACAGGCATGAGTGCCATCGCTCAATATCTGAGAGGCACAGGAAAGAAGGTGTCTGGAAGCGACAGACTCTTCAACAAAGAGAATAAAATGCTCATTCAAGAGCAATTCGAACAACAAGGCATTCAATGTTATTTTCAGGATGCGTCAGGGGTCACACCAGACGTCGACGTTCTAGTTGTATCCACTGCCATAGAAGAGACAAACATTGAATATCAAAAAGCGAAAGAATTAAACATTCCCATCATAAAAAGATCTGAATTGTTGGCTTCCATATCAAGAACAAAGCGAACAATTGCGGTGGGTGGAACATCTGGCAAATCCACCACTACTGCCATGATTTTTCATATCTTGGAAGAGAACGGTGTCTCCCCCTCTATCATGAGCGGTGCTGGACTCACCTCTCTACAAGAGAAAGGATTACCTGGCAATGCCTGGGTGGGCAAAAGTGATTGGTTGGTGATCGAAGCCGACGAGTCGGATGGCTCTATCGTCAACTACACTTCTGAGATTGCTCTCTTATTGAACATGGACCGCGACCACAAGGAGTATGACGAACTAACAGCCTTGTTTAAGACCTTCCGCGACCATACCACACAACGATTCATCGTCAATCAAAGTCATCCGAAAAGCAAGGAGTTGTCTGTCGACAAGCAATATGACTTTGGAGTCAATGTTTCATGCGGATTTAACGGAACAGATTTCAAGCAAGAAGGTTTTTCCATCTCCTTCAAATGTAATGGAGAGGAGGTAACAATACCCGTTATTGGAAAGCACAATATGGAGAACGCATTGGCAGCCATAGCTTGTTGTCAGTCGATTGGCGTCAGCATTGCCGATTGTGCCAAAGCATTAAGTCATTACAGAGGTATCTACCGCCGCACGCAATTAGCAGGCACGGCTAATGGAATAACGGTGATCGACGATTTCGCCCACAATCCAGCAGAGGTTGTCTGCGCCATCAAAGCATGCCAGACAGTTGGTGAGAGAGTCTTTGCATGGTTTCAGCCTCACGGATTTGGTCCGCTGAAATTCATGCACAAAGAGTTGGAAACAGAGACCATCGCAGCCCTACGTCCTACCGACGCACTGATCCTTTCTGATGTCTATTATGCAGGAGGAACAGTCACAAGAGAAGTAACCACAGCCGATGTGGTGAAAGAGATGGAGAAGAAGAGTCAGCAAGTCATCTACTTCCCAGACAGGAAAGATATGATTCCGTTCCTTCAACAAAACGCCAAAAGCGGTGATGTCATTCTGATTATGGGAGCGAGAGACACTACGCTCTCCGACTTTGCTAAGGAGATTGTAAAGGCGTTGGCGTAAGGTACAGCAACAGATGAGGATGAAACGGACGCGGCACGCCACGTCCCTACAAGACTAAAATCCAACGAAATAGAGTTTTAAGACAAAACATAATCGAAAAGGGGAATGTTCAACCGAGCATTCCCCTTTCGTTTTAGGTATCTATAATCATTAATAAATCTTCAGTTTTTGACCGATGTAGATATGGTCTGAACGTAGGTTATTCCATTTCTTAATCTTACTTACAGGCACTTTCTTTTTCTTGGCGATGGAATACAACGTATCACCCTTACGAACAACATACGTACCCTTTCCTCCTCCACCAGGAGCTCTAAAGTAAGGATCGGCAGCAGCAGGCAATACTTGAACACGCGTGATAACATTAAACGAGTCTGCCTTATACGCAGCAATAGAATCCTTTAAACTGATGAAATCATTCACCTTACGTTGAGGAAGACACAATGTGTAGGTCTCTCCATTTCCAGGAATGATATCTTTTCTATACTGAGGATTCAGGTTTCTCAACACTTCAAGGTTGATGCCCATCACTTCAGAAATTTGAGCCAGATGAAGACGTTCATTTAAGCGGATGGTATCACAGATAAATGGTAATTCCACACGAGCCGGGCAGATCTTATGTTCCTTATAATAGGTCATTGCATACGTAGCAGCAATGAAAGCAGGCACATAACCTCTTGTCTCTTTTGGAAGATAAGGGTAGATAGCCCAATAATCCTTTTTACCATTAGAACGTCTGATGGCTTTGTTCACATTACCCGGACCACAGTTGTAGGCTGCGATAACGAGCGACCAATCATTGTAAATACGATAAAGATCTTTCAGATAGCGAACGGCAGCAGTGGTTGCCTTAATAGGATCCCTTCGCTCATCTATCAAACTATTTCCCTGCAGTCCATACAATTTACCTGTTCCGTACATAAACTGCCACAGACCAGATGCACCAGCAGGAGAGAAAGCACGTGGATTCAAAGCGGATTCAATCACTGGAAGATATTTCAGTTCCAATGGAAGTTCAGCTGCATCCAACGCCTGTTCGAAAATAGGGAAATAGTAGTTGCCGACACCCAACATATACTCCATCTGTTTACGACGACGAAGGGTGTACAACTCGATGTATTTTTTTACAATCGGATTATAGACCAATTCGAAGAGTGCTGGAATTTTTTGCAATCTTGCCATTGTCAAGGAGTCATCAATTTGTGGTCCGACGCTATCGGAGACGCAATTAGAAGAGACAACAGAATTAGGATAGATACTAAGCAGAGCATTTAAATTAGACTCTAATGATTCTGGGTAATCTTTTTCCATTTGAGAAACCACCGAATCAGGGGTTGATGACAAAAGGGAATCAGCCACCAAAGCATCTTCTGTGAAAACCTCTTCAAGCGACAATGTGTCGGTCGACTCTACTGCATACAAAGAAAAAGAAAAAGCAAGCGAAAAAATTAAAAGCGAATATTTCATTATTAATTATTTAAAGCTAAAACTACATTGAAGTCCAACGAACATAGGATTTTTCCCTTCCATTGAACTCTCCAATCCATAAGAATTAAATATTGGTTCCACTCTCAATGTGAGGTCATCCGTCACAGTGAAATCATAGAGGTGAGCGTCGACAAAAGCGTCAACAACGCTAACAAGATATAAAGCGACCATACCAAACGTGCTTAAATCACGAGCACGGCGATAACGTTCAGTTTTTGATTTTAAGGTGGTCTTCAACCATGTCTGCGTGCCATCATATTCAGGAACCAACGAGAGATAACTCTGAGTGTTTGGATCACTGTCCAAGATATCGTGATAGGCATTATGATAATCGTTATACATACCACCATTCCAACGAATCAGATAAGTAAACGTTAACATTCCGCCATAAAGGATAGGCAATTTCCAGTAACTACGATTGTAAATCTGTCCCAATCCAGGGCAAACGATAGCATACCATGTTGCTTTTTTAGGATCTGGTTTGAAGTAATCCTTCTTTATCGGTTGTTCTTCAATCTTTTTTTTCGTATTTGCTTGTGTATTTTTTATGGTATCATCCATATTATCCTCAATAACATAGAGTTCAGGGACAACAGCCTCTACGGTATCGGTCAAAATGGAATCGGCAGCAGAAGGTGAGACACCATCCACCGCATAAGAAAAGCCACAATGCAGTGAAAAAAGAAAAACAAATAATATGCGAAAATACTTCAACAAAAAACTATCATTTTTGTATGGAATCAAAGATTTCCATGATTTTAGCGAACTCATCATCATTTTTGAAAGGAATGGTGATTTTTCCTTTTCCTTTTGAATCGCATGACAAATCAACTTTGGATTCAAACAAAGAAGAGAGACGAGACTTTAGAGAATCGTATTCCACTGGCAAGTTCTTACTTTCCTTATTGGTTTTTGAAGATTTCTTACCAATGTTACGAATCATCTCTTCCACCTTTCTGACAGAGAGTCCGTTTTTTAATATTTCGTTATAGATGGATAATTGATCAACAGAGTTTTCCGCACCGAGCAACGCTCTTGCGTGACCCATATCGATTTTTTTATCCTTGATGCCCATTTGAATTTCAGCAGGTAAGCGAAGCAAACGCACGTAGTTGGCTACTGTCGCACGTTTCTTTCCAACACGGTCGCTCAACTGATCTTGTGTGTAGTCACACTTATCCATCAAATTCTGGTAGGAAAGCGCAATTTCAATGGCATTCAAATCTTCACGTTGAATGTTCTCAATCAAAGCCATCTCCATCACCTGTTCGTCCGTCACCTCACGAACATAGGCAGGGATCTTTTTCAAACCAGCCTTCTGAGAAGCACGGAAACGACGTTCACCAGCAATAATTTGATATTTATGTTCAGCTAACTTACGCAAAGTGATAGGTTGAATAACACCCAATTGCTTGATAGAATCTGCCAATTCGTCTAACGCCTCTTCATCAAACTCGCGACGAGGTTGGTCTGGATTGGCTTCGATATCAGCCATCTCTATTTCGTTGATGGAAGATGCACCATCCACCTTCACATTCGTATCTCCGA
The DNA here is from genome assembly GCA_902784425.1 of uncultured Bacteroidales bacterium. GTDB lineage: Bacteria > Bacteroidota > Bacteroidia > Bacteroidales > Paludibacteraceae > UBA1181. The sequence goes on along the minus strand of CACZUS010000022.1, from coordinate 46,652 downwards.
AAAGAGCATTCACACCGCCACCTTTTCTCAAAGAAGATGTGTCGATGTCCATATCATCCAAACCACTACTTAAACCGCCTAATTTCTTTGCCATATCACCTTCGATTAATTATTTACCTTATTACGTTCCAACAACTCCTGCGCCAACTGCATATAACACTGTGCACCTTTCGACTCTGCATCATACGTTATGACTGGCTTATGGAAACTAGGAGCCTCACTCAATTTAATGTTTCGTTGAATGATGGTCTTAAACACCATATCATCGAAGTGAGAGCGCACATCCTCCACCACTTGGTTGTTGAGTCTCGTACGTGGGTCATACATTGTCAGTACAAATCCTTCTATCTCTAATTCAGGATTCAACTTACTCTTAACCAACTTAATCGTATTCAACAACTTAGAGATTCCTTCCAAGGCAAAAAACTCACATTGCACAGGAATAATCACTGAATCCGTTGCCGTTAGAGCATTCAATGTAATCAATCCTAATGATGGAGAACAATCGATGAAAATATAATCATATTCATCTTTCAATTTGCCCAATGTATTTCTCATATACATCTCACGATTCTCCATCGATACCAATTCAACCTCCGCTCCAACAAGATTTATATGAGAAGGGATAATCTTCAAATTATCCAATTCGGTATCTAAAACTGCATCGTGCGGATCTATCGACCCTAACAAACACTCATAAACAGTCTTATCTGGATGTGCCAATCTACGTACATCATACCCAAACGTAGAGGAGGCATTCGCCTGCGGATCTGCATCCACAATCAACACCTTTTTCTCTAAAACAGCTAATGATGCCGCCAGATTGACTGTCGTGGTTGTTTTTCCCACGCCACCCTTCTGATTTGCTAATGATATTATCTTTCCCATACAAAAGTATCTTTTTAATTGTTAGCGCAAAGATAAAATATTTTTTGACTATAGAAAAGAATGTCAAGTGGTCTCTTTCGTTTTTATTTTGCTTAAAGTCCTGATTTTGCTATTCCTGAAATAGTTTTCAACCTTTTTTTGTTAATAACTATCTGCCTTTTGTTAATTAGTCCCGATAACGTCTCAAGATCTCCGTATAAGAATCAATGCGACGATCTCGAAGGAATGGCCATATACGACGCACATCCTCCGAACGTTTCAAAGAGACCTCCACAACGGCAATCTGCTCCTCCGTATTGGACAAGCGGGCAAGGAACTCTCCTTGCGGACCAGCCACAAAGCTATCTCCCCAGAAGGTAATGCCATTGGTAACACCCGACGGATCAGCTTCATACCCTACTCGATTCACAGAGACAACTGGCAAACCGTTCGCAACTGCATGTCCTCTTTGCGAGATAATCCACGCATCCAACTGTCGATCTTTTTCATCTTGCGGATCGGTACTCTCCCATCCTATAGCAGTCGGATAAATAAGCAAATCAGCACCAGCCAATGCCATCAAACGGGCTGCTTCCGGATACCATTGATCCCAACATACCAACACGCCCAATGTACCGACAGAGGTCTTGATCGGATTGAATCCTAAATCACCTGGCGTGAAATAGAACTTCTCGTAATAGGCTGGGTCATCTGGTATATGCATCTTGCGGTATTTTCCTGCAATGGTTCCATCTTTCTCGATCACCACCGCTGTATTATGATAGAGTCCGACTGCCCTCTTCTCGAACAATGAAAGGACAATCACCACCTTCAGTTCCTTTGCCAAAGCGGAGAATGTGTCGGTCGACGGACCAGGTATCGTTTCTGCCAAATCAAACTGATTGACATCCTCTTCCTGACAGAAATAGAGTGCGTTATGCAACTCTTGCATAACAACCAGTTCAGCACCTTGTGCAGCACACTCTCTAACTTTTTGAACCAAACGCTGAATGTTATCTTTAACATCAGACGTGTTATGTTGTTGAATCAAACCTACCTTCATAGAACGTAAATTTTATGAATAGAACCTAATTATAAAACGCCCAACGGCAACTGCATTGTCACGCAATGGAGTGAGCCATGTTGTCGAATCAATGGAGTGCAATCAATGCCAACCACCTCATGATTGGGAAAGGCTTTCTGCAATCGTTCTAATGCCACCTTGTCTTCTTGACACTGATAGGTAGGTACCAAAACAGCACCATTGATAATCAAAAAATTAGCATACGTTGCAGGTAACCTGAAATCATCCTCATAACGAGCCTCCGGCATAGGCAATGGCACTAAAGAATAAGCGGAGCCGTCCTCCATGGTGAACGTTTTCAGTTCCTCTTCCATCGCCTTTAATTCCTCATAATGCTCATCATTCTTATCCGTACATTGAACATACGCAATCGTATCCTCTCCGCAGAAACGCGCCAAGGTGTCAATATGACTATCTGTATCATCACCAGCTAACCAACCATGATTGAGCCACAAGATTCGTTTCAAACCAAATATATCTTTTAGGAATGCCTCAATCTCTTCTTGTTGCAGATGTTCATTTCTATTTTTCGACAATAGGCACTCCTTTGTCGTCAGCAATGTTCCGCACCCATCGGATTCAATACTGCCACCCTCCAACACATAATGTAGGAAATTAAAATATCCTGTATTCGCTGAAAAAAGGTCTGATGCATACAAATTACGAGTAATTTGATTATCTAAGTTAGCAGCAAACTTAAGTCCCCATCCATTGAATTGGAAATCGAACAAGCAAGGCTGACCATCCACATAGACTGTTATTGGTCCGTGGTCTCGTGCCCATGTATCGTTTGTATCTATTTGACGAAACAGAATACAATCTTCTATATCTGACAATAAAGTACGAACCTGTTTTTCATCATGACAAACAATCAGCAAACGCTCACGTTTTGCAATTTCATGTGCTATGTTGATATAGCACCGAGTGACATCCTCTAATATATAATTCCAATCCGTATCCTCGTGGGGCCATGTCAGCATGACACCACACTGTGGAATCCATTCGGGTGGTAGTTGTATAGCCATTTAAGTGAATTTTTAATTTTTATGGAACACCTCAAATCTTGAACTTGACTTATAGGATTTTTTACGTTGTTTCATACTCAACTGATAGGTAATCACCTCATTAGCCAATGACACAGGATCATCTTTCGAATAAGTTTCATTTCGTACGAAACCACCTAATACACCATCTTCCATCTGTTTGTTAGGATTCCAACCATTGCCTATGTAGAAGAATACTTGATATTTTCCGTTGTCAATTTTAAACGTATAGGTACTATCAGCTGCCACGTAGGCATGAGCCACCACCTTTCCATTCTCATCATTCTCCTTAATTACAGTCACCATATCAAATGCAACAGGAGCAACCACAACAACGTCTGTATTGAATTTCTTATTTGACTTTGCATTATCACCGAAAAAGGCTTGATAAGGGAGTTCTCCATTAGGCAAGGTGTTATTACCATATTTTTCAATGTCACTTTGCAACTGCAACAGAGAATCTCTTAATCTGGTTGCCTCAGCCGTGTATTTATCTGCAGGAAAGGCATGCAAAAACTCTTCATACGCACGGATATCATCCTTTTTACGCTTTTGTGCAAAATAATCCTCTTCCAACAAAGCTTTTCTCTCATTCGTCTCCTTGATATATTTTCCACTTGGATACCTATCTCGAAATGAAACGTATGATGGTACTGTATTGTCCCATACTGCTTCATAATAGTCGAGAGTCTCAGTAAAAACAAAATTCAATAACAAGAAAATAGCCAATATGACACCAGCTACAATCGCGATAATTTTAGTTCCACTCATATTTGTGCATATTAAAATATTCGTTATTTCACTCTAACATCATTTATTCACGCAATCTTGTATCGTTTTCAGAATACCTTCCACATCCATTCCATAGAGATGATATAGCTCATCTGGCGTACCATGCGTGGCAAATTGATCTGGCAAACCGACACGTGACACTATGTGACCCGTGTAGTTATTGTCTGCAAGGAACTCCAACACAGCAGAACCGAAACCTCCTTTTATAGAGCCATCTTCCACTGTCACAATCTTCTTGAACTTCTTAGCCACTTCATGCAAAAGAGTCTCATCTAAAGGTTTTAGGAAGAGCATGTTGTAGTGTGCAACCGAGATTCCTAATTCTTTTGCCTTTGAAATGGTCTTTTGTACCATGTATCCCAATGGACCGAGCGACAAGACAGCGACATCATCACCCTCCGTCACACAATAACCTTTACCCACTTCCATCGATTGGAAAGGCAAGTGCCAATCAAGCAAAACGCCTTTTCCTCTTGGATAACGAATCATGAATGGTCCGTGTCCAGGTTGAGAGGCCGTATACATCAAGTTTCTCAGTTCGATAACATTCATAGGCGACGCTATCGTCAGATTCGGAACGCAACGGAAGGCTGCCAAATCAAAAGCGCCATGATGAGTAGCGCCATCCGCACCCACCAAACCTGCACGATCCAAGCATAAAACCATGTCCAGATTCTGCAAAGCCACGTCATGAATCACATTATCGAAAGCACGTTGCATGAAAGAGGAATAGATATTACAGAACGGCATCATTCCCTCCTTAGCCAATCCTGCCGAGAAGGTCACTGCATGTCCCTCCGATATACCTACGTCATAGACACGATCTGGCATCTCATGCATCATAAACGACATAGAACAACCCGACGGCATAGCTGGTGTGATACCTATGATCTTCTCATTTTCACGAGCCAGTTCCAACAAAGTATGTCCAAAGACATCCTGAAACAAAGGTGGTGTATCCTTTGTTATTGGCGGGATGATACGCTCACCCGTCTCTTTATTGAATTTACCAGGGGCGTGCCACTCTGCAGCAGACTCCTCTGCTGGTTTAAAGCCTTTTCCCTTTGTCGTTTTGATATGAAGAACTTTCGGTCCCTCATAATCTTTAATCTCACGAAGGATCTTCACCAATTGCTGAACATCATGACCATCAACAGGTCCGAAGTAACGGATGTTTAATCCTTCGAAAATATTATGTTGATTCGTAATAGCTGCCTTTAAGGAGTTGTTACGACGAATCATCATTCCTTTTTTCTTCTCATTGATCAACCCCCATTTCTGCATCAACTGAGAAAAGCGGTAACGCCACTTATTATAGGTCTTGGAGGTAGTCAGGCGAACTAGATAATCGCTCAATCCACCAACAGGCGTATCAATAGCCATGTGATTATCATTCAAGACAATCAGCAGATTATTCTTGTAGAAGGAGGTGTTGTTCAATCCTTCAAAAGCCAAACCGCCACTGATAGCCGCATCTCCAATCACCGCCACTGTATGCTTACTTTCTTTTAATTTGGCTGATGCTATATCAAGTCCCAAAGCCGCCGAGATGGAATTAGAGGCATGTCCAGCGATGAAAGAGTCATACTCACTCTCCGAAGGATTCGGGAATCCACACAAGCCACCCAATTGACGGTTGGTGTGAAACAACGTTCTACGTCCCGTTATAATCTTATGTCCATAAGCCTGATGTCCCACATCCCATACGATATTATCATTTGGCATATCATAGACATAGTGGAGTGCCACAGTCAACTCCACCACACCCAAACTCGCACCCAAATGACCCGGATTATGCGACAATTCATCAATAATAAACTGACGTAATTCTTGGCAAAATTGAGGCAACTCCTCTTCCTTCAGTTTTTTCAAATCTGATGGATATTCAACCTTCTGCAATAATGCACCAACAGTATCCGACATCGTCTTCTCTAATTATTTCATTTTGAGGATTACCCTCTACTTAACGTTTTTATTTTTTTTCGTTTTATAATGGTGAATTTATAAATCTCAACTTTAAAACGGTCTTTTCCATAAATCCGCACGAAGATACAAAAAAAAAAGTTAGCTATGTGAAATGTAACATTTTTTGACAAAAATATTCTTCATTCTCCCATTCTTCTCATAGAATTTATGTAAGTTTGCATAAGAAAAGGCAAGTTCTATAAAATTCCACGAAATGAATTATAGAACCCACCTAAAGATAATTTCAATTTCTCGAAACAAATTCTTTTTTTCAATGAAAAAACTCACGACCATTTTTCTAATAGGCGCTCTTGCCACATCCTGTGTTAGTAAAAAAGAGTTAACCACGGCCAATTCAAAACTTCTTGATTGCCAAACCACGCGTGAAGCTCAACGGGTTGATATCAATGATATGAAAAAACATATCACACAACTGCAATATGACTCAGCAGCAGCGCAAAAAACCATCCACAAATTGATGGCTGACTCCATTTCTCAATCAAAAACACTTCATCAAGCCGAAATGGAACTACGCGATCTAAAGGCGGCAAACAAACAGTTGTCTGACAGAATCACTTCTTCCACCAACTCCGCCGAAGTAAAGGCGCTCTTGGCTGATTTGCAAAAAACACAGGAGAAATTGCAGAAAAGAGAAGATGATCTAAAAGCATCTGAAAAACAATTGGCAGAGAAAGAGAAAAAGGTAAACGAACTGAGCAGCATCATCAGTAAGCAAGACAGTGTCTTGAAAGACTTGAGAAACAAGATTGCTGCTGCATTCGCTAATTTCAAAGGGAAAGGTATTGAAGTTGTCAATAAAAACGGAAAAGTATACGTCAGTCTTGACGAAAAACTGATGTTTAAATCTGGTAAATGGGAAGTAGAAGAAAAGGGAGGCACTGCTCTCACGACGCTATCCAACTTCTTAGCCGAGAACAAAGATATCAACGTCATCGTAGAAGGTCATACAGATAGCCTTGCCTACAGAGGAAACGGATACATTCTCGACAACTGGGACCTAAGCACCAAACGTGCTACCGCCATTGTACGTATCTTATTGCAAAATCCAAATGTGGATCCTGCTAAAATATCAGCCACTGGTCGCGCAGAGTTTTGCCCTATTAATGATAACCTAACATCTGAATCTCGTAGCAAGAACAGACGTACGGAAATCATTCTCAGTCCAAATCTCGACGAACTGATGGAAGCTATGCTCGAAAAATAAGCTATAGATGGATTCTTTTCGAACAATTATTCCGATACAAAAAGAACTGGACATCAAGCACACGAACAAGGTGATGATGTTCGGTTCTTGTTTTACAGAGAACATCGGTCAAAAACTGATCGATCATCAATTCTCTGTTTCTTGCAATCCTTTGGGAATTCTTTTCAACCCCATCTCCATTCTTCAAACAATCAGCAGGGTCGTCGACAACAAAAAAGTAACGGAGAAGGAGTTGTTCGAATACGAAGGAGTATGGAACTCGTTCGCATTCCACAGTCAATTTGCCAAGTTGTCCGCTGCCGATTACTTAGCCAACATCAACCCAATTATCGAAGAGTCTCATCAATTCATAAAGTCGTGCGATTTCCTTATCATCACATTAGGCACAGCTTGGGTCTATGAAGATACTGAGACAAACGAGATAGTTGCCAACTGCCACAAGGTTGCAAGCGCCAGATTCAACAGACGAAGAATATCCTCTACCGAATGTTGCGACGCTATTCTTAGCATCATTGAAAAGGTTCATACAATCAATGAACATGCCAACTTCCTATTCACAGTCAGTCCCATCCGCCACTGGAAAGATGGAGCTCACGGCAATCAACTAAGCAAAGCTACACTCTTGCTTGCCATTGATAAGATATGTGAAATGTATTCTGATTGTTTCTATTTTCCTTCTTACGAGATTTTGATGGACGAGTTGCGAGACTATCGTTTTTACGCAGACGATATGTTTCATCCAAGCGAATTCGCGCTAAATTATATTTGGGAAAGATTCTCTGATTGTTATTTTTCCGAAGAGACACAAGCCATTAACAAAGAGGTGGAAAGCTTGAATCAAGCCCTCCACCACAGACCTTTCAATCCCGAGAGTCAGTCTTACAAAAGTTTTCATGAAAAGACGCTCAACAGAATTGCCGAACTAGAAAAAAAATATCCTTTTATCAAATTTTAATCAATCCACCTTACGGAAGACGAACGCCGTACGGGAAGGAAGATATAATTGTAACCAACCTTTGCCGACAGCTGTCTTATTCACATCCTCTATAGTGAAATGTTTTTGGTTATCATCCACCAATCCAAAACCTCCGTAGCATGGATCATCTGTATTCAACACCATTTCATAGGCACCCTCTTCTGCCAAGATGCCGTATCCCTCGAACGATTTATACGGATGGAAGTTATAAACAAAGACCAAATCACCTCTTTGGTAAGCTAGCACTTGATCGTCTGATTTATCCCACAACTGATAGATTGGGGTCTCATTGAATTTAGTCGTCGACTTCACTAAACTGACCATTGCTTTGTCAAAGTCGCCCAGATACTTATATTTCAAGTCATGATCGTCCACCAAATGCCACTGTCTGCGTGCATGTTTGTACGACCAGCCATTTCCTTCACGAGGGAAATCGATCCATTCCGGATGACCGAACTCATTACCCATGAAATTCAGGTATCCACCATTGATAGTAGAAATAGTAATCAGACGTATGATTTTATGCAATGCAATAGCACGATCTACCATGTAAGAAGATGGGAACAAACGAGACATATGCCAATACATATCGGCATCCGCCAAACGGAACATCAATGTTTTATCACCCACCAAAGCCTGATCATGACTTTCTGCATAGCTGATTACTTTCTCATCCGCACGATGGTTCGTTAACGTATATAGGATATGACCAGGTTTCCAATCCTCATCTTTGAACTCTTTGATCATTTTTATCCAAAAATCAGGAATACCCATCGCCAAGCGATAATCGAATCCCATACCACCATCTTTTATTCTGGACGCCAAGCCTGGCATACCGCTGACATCCTCCGCAATAGTAATTGCTTTAGGATTCACCTCATGAATCAAGGCATTAGCCATTGTCAGATAGCAAATAGCATCGCCATCTTGATTAGGACTATAATAATCTGAATAAGTGCCAAAAGAGGTTCCCATTCCATGGTCCAGATAGATCATAGAGGTGACACCATCAAAACGGAATCCATCAAATTTGAACTCTTCCAACCAATATTTACAATTAGATAGAAGAAAATGGATTACTTCATTTTTACCGTAGTTGAAGCAATAAGAATCCCATTGATGATGTTCGCCACGATCTCCCTCATGGAAATATTGATAACGAGTTCCATCAAATAGTCCGAGTCCCTCGTTCTCATTCTTCACAGCATGAGAATGAACCAAGTCCATGATGACAGCCAATCCCAGCTCATGAGCGCGATCGATCAATGCCTTCAACTCTTCTGGAGTACCGAAACGAGAAGAAGGAGCAAAGAAACTGGATACATGATATCCAAAAGAGCCATAATAAGGGTGTTCTTGGATAGCCATCAACTGAACACAGTTATAGCCATCCTCCACGATTCTTGGCAGAACATTATCTTTAAATTCTGTATAGGTAGAGACCTTCTCTTCCTCACCTGCCATACCTATATGAGCTTCATAGATAAGAAGAGGAGATACAGTTGGTTTGAATTTTTTTATTGAAAACTTATACGGTTGTTGAGGAGCCCACACCTGAGCACAGAACACCTTTGTATAATCATCCTGAACCACACGTCGGCACCATGCAGGGATTCTTTCTCCACATCCACCATTCCAATAGACCTTCAACTTATATAAATCCAAATGTTTCATGGCAGATTCGGGCAATTCTAATTCCCAAACGCCATTCGCCAATGGTTTCATCTGATATGACTCCGATTCTTTCCAATCATTGAATGTACCAATGATAAAAATGGAAGTAGCGTTAGGAGCCCATTCTCTCAGCACCCAGTGTTTAGCAATCTTATGTAATCCGAAGTAGAGATATCCTGTTGCAAAATCAGATAGAGATCCTTGTTTTAGCTCTATCTCGGTTTTCCTTTTAAGATAGTATTTATATCTACCCACGATTGCATCCTGATAAGGCTTCAACCACGGGTCGTTTTTAATTAGTTTCAACATTTCCATATAGCATCCAAATTAGTATTCGGTAAATATAAGAAAAATTTTTGAATTTGAAATCAATTCTCATTTGAAATGAATTTATAGCATGCACAATTAGGGAAACAAAAAAAAGAGGGAACCCGAAAGTTCCCTCTCTCTATTAGATTGATTCAATTTTTATTTTTCGAATCTTACGATAAACTCAACACGACGGTTTTTAGCCTTACCAGCAGCAGTCTTGTTAGAAGCAACTGGTTTGTCTTGACCGAATCCTGCAGAAGTCAAACGGTTCTCTTCGATACCTTTGTTTACCAAGTAAGCCTTAACAGCTGCGGCACGATCCTCAGACAATTTTTGGTTTTTATCTGGTTTACCAGAGTTATCAGTGTGACCGTTGATAGACAACTTCCAGCTTGGGTTCTCTTTCATAACAGTAACCACTTGATCCAAGATACCGTTAGAAGATTTCTTGATTTTAGCAGAACCTGTTTCGAATTGGATACCATTCAAAGCCTTTTCGAAGATTTGTTTTACTTCAGCCTTGATTTCAGGGCAACCATTGTTAGCCTCTACTCCTGGTTGATCTGGACAAACATCCTTGTAGTCGAAAATTCCATCACCATCTTTATCTGTAGGGCAACCCTTCTCGTCTACGAAACCTCTAGCCTCAGCTGGAGTACCAGGACATTGATCAAGGTAATCAAATACACCATCGCCATCAGAATCCAATGGACAACCGTTTGCATCTACAAAGCCTCTTGCAGCTTCTGGAGTATCAGGACACAAGTCGATGTCATCTGTTACACCATCACCATCTGTATCAACTGGGCAACCAAGAGAATCCACTTTGATACCAGAAGGAGTGTTAGCACATTTATCCAAATAGTCAGGAACACCATCACCATCTGAATCCTTATCACAACCCTTCTCGTCAACAAACTTAACAGCCTCTGGCAATGTATTTTTACATATATCTAACTTGTTAGGTACACCATCACCATCTTTATCATTGTTGAATGCGATGTTGATGTATACACCCAAGCTATGAATCAAATGTTGGTCGTTGAACTTACCACATTTACGATTATCGTTTGCATCAGCAGTACCGCCAATTGGATAACCATATTTTAGGAAGTAACGAAGACCCCATTTCTCTGAAATTCTAAGATCTACACCAGCACCACCACCAATTACGAAGTTGAATCCTTCATTATCTGGTAGAGTAGTTTGGAAACCATCTGCACCATCCAATCCATAGATAGCTCTTGCACCTAAGCTCACAAATACAAATGGATTAAGAAGTGTCGTATCAGCATGAATGAATTTATACTTTCCAGATAGGTCTACATAGCCCATTCCAGCCTTGAAATCAGGATCTGTTGCATTGAAGTCGCCACCTTTTGTTCCATAACGGCCCCACAAAGCTTGCAACTCTGCATCAAAATACTTATTCAAATAGTGAGAAACTGTAAAAGAGGCTCCGCCATAAAAACCATCTGCCACGTGGAAAAATTTGTTTCCCCAATCGTTGGCAGCCTCAATTTTATTGCCGTATACACCAATAGCCCAAGGTGTATCCTCTGATTGTGCAAATAATGACATAGATGCCAATGCTGCACATGCTGCTAAGAAAACTTTCTTCATTTTTTAAGAATTTCTATTATATTTAACTTTTAATTGTTTCCTTACAAGATTTCAAAACACACATAAACTATTTGCAAATATACTATAAAAATTCACAAATAAAACTTAATTAATGAAAATTTTATCATTCTCACTTTCTTGTCAAAAATCTCTTCCAACCCACTATTCTTTATTAACAGATTATTCTCATAACAGTAGTTCATTTTTAAAAATTTTATATAAATTTGTCTAAACTAAAACCATAAATTCAAAGATAGAAAATGAAACACGAACTATTTACATCTCTACTCATGGCTCTTGCCATAAGTTCTCAAGCTCAACAAGCCCCTATTTCCATCACGATTGACTCTGAAAGTGATAACATTGCCATTTCACCTTACATGTATGGCAGAAACGGAGCTCCTTCTTCTACGTCGGAATACTCATTAATAAAAGAGGCGGGTATTCGCTTTGAGCGCATGAACGACGGAAACAATTGTACCAAATACAATTGGAGAAAGAAACTGACTTGTCACCCCGACTGGTACAATAACGTATATGACTGTGATTGGGACAAACGTGCAAGCGATTTTCAGGCAAATCTGCCTAATTTGAAAGGTATGTTCGCCTTCCAGCTATTGGGCAAAGTGGCAAAATCCAAAGACTACAATTTTAACGATTGGGGATACAACCGTTCTCAATGGTGGAGCGGATGCTCCAAGAAGATGTGCGGAGGTGGTTCCTTTGACGAAAACGGAAACGTTGTTCAATTAGGCGATACCAGTCTATTCCTTCAAGATTGGCCAGCCGACTCCACCGTAGGCATCTACAACCATTGGAAAAACGATCTGAATCTCGACATGAGCCAATTCGAATATTGGAACATGGACAATGAAATGGAGATCTGGGGTGGCACTCACAGCGACGTCATAACTGATGTCTATACCAATGAAACGTATGAGGAAATCATGCAAAAATATTTCGCTGTGGCAAAGGCAATTCGAAAGATCAACCCGAATGTGAAACTTTGTGGTCCTGCCGCAGCTTCCGAATGGACATGGTACAACGGATGTGGAAACACACAACCTACAGTCGACGGAAAAACCTACTCATGGTTGGAATATTTCATCATGCGATGCGCACAAGAGGAAAAAGCAACGGGTGTTCGAATGATTGATGTTTTAGACATCCACAATTACCCAGAGGTGTCTACCGAAGCTCAAATGCTACAAACTCACAGAATGTTTTACGATAAAAATTACAACTACCCAGGAGCTAACGGTGTAAAGAAAATTAACGGTGGTTGGGATAATACACAAACCAAAGAGTATATCTTCGAACGATGCAAGGATTGGATCATCGAATACTTCGGTTCGGACAACGGAATCACCTTTGGCGTGGGTGAATACAACATCAAAAACACTGCCACGCAAATGACACAAGCACTCTCCTACGCTTCTTGTATCGGTGAAGGCTCTCGTCATGGTATGGAATATTTTACACCATGGACATGGTATGATAGCATGTGGGAAGTGGTTCACCTCTTTAGCAGTTGTGCAAAGGAGATCAATGTAGGAGCCGTTTCAAGTGATGAGAAAAACGTTTCCGCCTATACATCCAAAAACAGTAAAGGTGACTCTATCACCGTTATCTTTGTCAACCGAAGCAACAAGGTTCAAAACGCATTAACACAAGTGTTGCACACAAAATTCCAAGACGGAGTTTACACCACTTATACGCTTCAAAATCTTCCGGAAACCAAGACATTCAATTCACACACAAGCAATGCTTTGGAAACTGGCACGATTGAGTTAACTGGCAACACCCTCGGAATGAGCCTGCCTGCTTATTCTATCACTGCAGTGATATTGGGCAATGGAGAGACCAGTGTCAACAACACATTGGCCAAAGAAAAACCAATTCTCTATCCTAACCCAGCGTCACAAGTGGTGAATGTATCAAGCGACTTTATCATCAACAACATAGAATTATACAACACCGTTGGCACCCTCTGCAAAAGCATATCATGCAATGCCAGACAAGCAAAACTGACGATTTCAGACCTTCCGAACGGCATCTATGTGGTGATGATCCACACAACTGACGGAATTCAATCCTCTCTACTAAATGTACGGGCGGATTAAACCTATCATCCATGTACAAAAAAAATGTAGGGGCGAATAGCATTCGCCCCTATTAATATTATCACAAAAAAGGCGAATTAAATTCGCCTCTTTTTTTTATTAACGTAAAATACGTTTAATACGATTTGCCTCTTCGATCAAATGACGCAATGCAGTATCGTCATTTTCCTCCATAGCCACCTTGAATTGTTTTAATTTATCCATATACGCATCAAGGACGGAAAGCACATTCTCTTTGTTTTGCAAGAAGATTGGCACCCACATGTCTGCATTACTCTTAGACAAACGAGCCGTTGATGCAAAACCTCCGGAAGCCAAATCAAAGATATTCTTTTCGTTTTTCTCCTTATCCAAAACGGTCAATGCCAAAGCAAACGAAATCACATGCGAGATATGGGAAACATACGCCACATGAACGTCATGATGAGCAGCACGCATGTAGATGATACGCATGTTAAGACTATCATACATTCTGCGCACCAATTCAACGGCTTTACTGTCTGAATCCTCTGCATTACATATGATTCCGGCACGACCAGCAAACAAGTTAGGGATAGCTGCCCACGGACCATTAAACTCTGTTCCTGCCATCGGGTGCGATGCCACATAGTTCTTGCGACGTGGATGATAATGAACTGAATCATTCAACTTCTCCTTAGTAGAACAAACATCCACCACATACTGATTGTCAGATATCTTATCCAAAATATCAGAAAGCATGCGAATGGCAGCACTAACTGGAACAGACAACAAAATCAAATCACTCTTTGCAATCAGTTCATCCATCGTGACGATTTCATCCACCAATCCAATACGTTGTGCAGTCAATGCATTCAATTCCACATTATCACATCCCAGGAAATGGTCTGCAAACTTATTTCTACGTAAATCGATGGCCATAGAGCCACCGATCAATCCTAATCCGATAATTCCTATTGTCATATTTTACAAATAATAATCAATTATATCCATTCAGAAACTTCAACACAACATGAGTGTTTATCCGTTTCTACTCAAAAAAGACAAGTAATTCTCATCAACAATCTTAATCTTACGTCCGTCGATCTGAATAATATTCTCATGCGCCATCCACGAGAGTGTGCGTATTGCATTAGATGTCGTCATATTGGAAAGACTAGCAATATCCTCACGAGACAAGCTCACATCCAAAGTGGCACCATCTTCTTCTAATCCGAAATTATCTCTTAAGAAAATAAGTGATTCTGCCAATCTTCCACGTACATGCTTCTGCGTCAACGAAACAGCTCGTTTATCCGCAATACCTAAATCGACAGATAGTTTATGAATAAAATACCATGACAATTCGCTATTCTGCATCAATAAGTTTTTGATCACATCCCTTGGTATCATGTATATCACCACAGGCTCGAATGCACATGCATTCGTCACAAAATTCTCCATGGCAAACATTGCACGATATGCCAACATCTCACCTGGCTTTACCACTCGAACAATCTGGCTTCTTCCCCCTACTCCAGTACGGAATATCTTCAGTTTGCCCTGTGCAACACACAACACATGCGTAGGAAGCTCACCCTCACAATATACCATCTCATTCTTCTTAAACTTACGGATCATACAGTTACGATTGAGATAAGTCAACTGCTCCTGAGTCAACACTCTCCACACGTCAGATATCTCCTCTATACCGACATAATCGGACTCATATTTTTTTACCATAAACTTAAATTTCGTAAAAGACAAACAAAAGTAGTAAAATAATGTTAATTAACATAATTTCAGACTTAAAAAGTTGTAAAGCATCAAAAAAGGCAGCCTCAACAGCTGCCTTTTTCTCTTCAATATGATAAAATTTTTAATTGTTCGTATCCAATCTACCAAATACTTTTTTCAGCAAATCAGAGGTACGCTCTGCTACGTTATGACGAATGCCAGACTCCTTATCTGCCACCTTAACAAACAATCCATCCAACGCTTTCGCTGTCACATACTCTCCCAAGTTGGTATTCACTTGTTGAATTGAATTAACTGTATTGTACAAGTTTTCATCATAAATTTTAAGTCCTTCAAAAGCTAAATTAACAGCAATTCTTTTAGCAGTACTTCCATTCTTTGCAGATTGAATCAAACCAGGGATCTTATTGTAATACTGAGTGAAACCTGCCCAAGCATCATTCAAAGAACGACCGCTCACCTTCACTTGATCGAAAGTACCAGTTACTACCTTACCGAAAGTTTTTGTCAAATCTGCTGATGTTTTCTCTTGCAAATACTCTGTAGCTGCATGTTCCGATCCGAATAGGATTGCTTCACCATCAGAAATAGACATACCGGTAATTGCAGTCTTGAAGATTCCTGCGGCCTCTGGAGCTGCAGTTTCAGCTGCTTGATTCATCAAGGTAACAAGGTTTTCCTCATCGAATGCTTCTGCGCCAATAGCAGAAAGCACTGCTTTTCCTTTTTCAGAACTACATAGTTTCATGATGGTTTGCACCTCTTCTGGAGCTTCAATTCGAACAGCAAGGTCATTCAAATAACCACCTTCTTGTCCTAAATTCTGAGAAGCTGTTTGTGCACCAATGTTCAAAGCCTCTTTCAAGGCCAATACGGTATCATCTGTTGTAAAACTTTGCAATGTCTCCTCATCGCATGAGGTAAATGCACATGTTGCCACACCCAATGTTGCATACATGGCAATGTGTTTAATCTTTGAAGTTAGTTTCATATTCGCTTAATTTTATTTTTCATTCTTTTATAATACAAGATAAAAACTCTCCGCAAATCTACTGAAAAGAGACGTCATAACAAATTAAAAAAATATAAAATTAATCATCGAGGATTTCATTTCTTGTATTTTTTCATCCTACTCCTCGTTTACCTGTGGAAAGAATCTCTATCTTCTGAAAGACAATTTCATGTGGCATCTCGGCTCTCGCCAGCTTCGGCTTAAGCCATGCTTTCAGTTCATCGGTTGTAAGATGGGAATCTTTTGCTAGTTCCACTTGCGCTTTTAGCACGAAACCAAACGTCTCGTCTGCTACAGGATAGACTTTAGTATTGACCACCTCTGGATATTGTGCAATCACCTGTTCGACATTTTCCGGATAGACATTTTCGCCACCACAGACAACCATTTTTCCTGCACTCTCATGAAAGAAATAGCCCCCTTCATCACATCGCACTCTATCTCCCGTACTCTGCCATTTGTTTTGTTGTCCAATCATTGCCCATTTGGACCGAACCCATAGTGTTCCAACTCCATTACCATCCTTATCACGCACTTCACACTCCACACCTGTTATCGGCCTTCCTAATGTCACCTCCGCTTTAGATGAGAGGTCCTTCGGTGTAGCCATCATAAAGAAACCCGCCTCCGACGTTCCATATAGATTGAACAAGACATCTCCCAGTTTCTCACGGGTAGTGTCCAATAATTTTTTACTCAAACGGTCGCCACCACTAATCACACACTGCACACTTTTCATTTTTTCTTCCGATCCCTCAGTTTGCCAAATTCGGGCAAGCATGGCTGGCACGGTTGGCATCACCTCAACTTGTTCTTTCGCAATCATCTCCAATGCACTCTCTTCTTTGAAACGTCTCGCCAGACATATCTTCTTACCCATTGCCATCGATATGACAAGTGTGCCCAAACCAAAACCATGATAAAAAGGAAGTGATAAGTATACGCTTTGGTAATTTTGAATGCAGATATCTTTCAACAATGCTAAAAAAGGAGGAAGAAACTGCAACACACCCGTCTTACGTGAAGCCTCTTTGTACTTTCCGCTGGACCCACCTGTAAAGACTGAGATTTGTCCGCCTCTGGTAATTCTTGGTCGTTTCGCCTCTCCAACGAGTCCTCTTTGCACCTTTTTACAGACGGATTCTATGGTGATACTTTCGCATGGCAATTCAGCAGGCAGGCATCGCTGCTGCAACTCTTCATCATATACAATAGCATTCAAGTGCCATTTTTGCAGAAAAGCCTCCATTTTCTCAGAACCCATATCGCTATTCAACAGTCTGATATTCACACCTAATCGAGACAGTGCTGTGAACAAGGCAACCGACGCAGAATGATTTCTGCATAAGATGCCTACATGATCATGGGGACGAAAATGATATTCTGAATACAACACATCCGTCACTTGCAAGGCATAGTCATATAATTGTTTATACGTCAACCGTTCGCCTTCCGACACGATGGCACAACAATCAGGATAGTATCGTGAAGCGAAACGCAATACTGCCATCAATGTCACACCCTCTTTAATGAAGCAACCAGCCAATCGAAACAATCCTCTTGGTGTGATTAGATGAAGTTTATATAGAGCCTTTAATATGGATGTTTTCTTTGTCATGAGATATGTTTATATGCGAAACGAATGATTGGTGATAATAATGTAGCCAATGGAGCTGTGATACGTGTCCACCAAGGCTTGTACGAATCACGACATCCCACAGCGAGACGGATTAACAGTTCTGCCGCCTCCGCTGCCGTATAGGCGGGCATCTTTTTATATGTAGTGTTAACGTCAGACATCTGAGTATGCACAAGTGGCATATAGGCTATTTTAATGTGGACACTATGTCTACTCAGTTCCGCATTGGCAGTCTCGCACCATGTGTTACCTGCACATTTGGATGCATGATAAGCCGACCAACCGGGAGCAGGAGGATAGAGGGAACTGACAGATGAAGTATAGACCATTGTTCCCTTCACTGGTTTCATCAAAGGAATGCAGGTCAAGGCAAGTGCAACCATTGCACGATAATTGACATCCATGGTACGGTCATAATCATGAAGGCGGTCTAACGCACTTGTAATCTCTCTATGAATAGATTTGCCAGCATTGGCGAAATAATAGTCGATTGGTGTGTTTTGCTGACGAAGTTCATCACACAAGGCATCCAATGCCGTTCTGTCACGAAGGTCAACAGATCTGCACTCCGCCTCACATCCCATAGCGATTGCTTTTTCACACAGTCCTTGCAGTTCATTTATATCACGAGCCACCAACAGCAATTTAGTCTGACACGACATAAGTCGGCAAGCCAGTTCCCTACCAATGCCATGAGAAGCGCCAGTAATCAACACCCATTTGTTTTTAAACTTCGAATGCAGTTTCTCGTCGTTCAACTTCCAACACGGATATAATAGCTTTTTTATTAACATAAAGAGTATGTGTGTTTAATCTATAATATAACACGCCTATTGACTTAACGAACAGCGTATACCAACACACAATCTTCCATCACACGATAATGTAACAAGAAAGAGTGATGTTGTTTGGTTTCGTAAGCTTGGAATGTCCCTTCGTTATTCACCGCAAACGGATTGACAATGATATCTTCTGAGAACTCTGGTAATGAAACATCTGACAGTTTGAAGATGGTCTCTTTGGCACACCAATGTAACAGAAGAGAGTCTAAAGTTCTGTTCTCATCAATTATCTCCTTGGGTGAAAGAATCTTATGCTTTACACGAAATATTTTTTCTTTTTTCATTTCGATATCGATTCCCACATCATGCGATTCACTGATGATTACCGCCACATAACGATTCGTATGGGAGATACTGATTCGCAAAGAGGAATTTTCAATCGAAGGTCGACCCTCTTCATCATGAACGATAACAGGTTCTTGATGAATTAAATGCAACAATAGCAGGCGGACAGTGAGCAATTCCAACCGTCTATGTTTATTTGAGACTGAGCGGAGTTCCTCTTCATATCGTTCTCGCTGTTCGTGGAAGAATGACCAGAGTTCTTCCTCTGTTTCCTCCATTTGCCAGACAGCCAAACGGGCATCCTCATCAAGTGATTGTTCCAGCAACAGCATAACTATTTTTTACGAGCTAACATTTCTCTTGTCAAGAAGAGGAAGGAGGCCGTCACCACCAAGAAGTAGATAACGTCACGACTATCGATAACACCGCGACTCATCGACTTATAATGAGCATCAATACCGATGGAGGCGATGAAACTTTCCGTTCCTCCATTAGAAGCCATTCCCGACATGATATCAAATCCTGCATAGAGGAAGAAGCAAGCCACAGCGGCAATGATAAAAGAGATGATCTGATTGTCCGTCAACGAAGAGGCGAATAAACCAATGGCAACATAAACAGCAGCCAAGAAAATCAAGCCGATATATGAGCCCCAAAAGCCTCCCGTATCGATATTACCTTGAGGGTCGCCCAAGAACCAAACTGAGAGGAAGTAAACAAGGGTTGGAATCAATGAGAAGATGACCAATAGCAAACCAGCCAGATATTTGGATAGAACGATGTTTTGAACAGTAATTGGATGAGTTAAAAGCAGTTCCATTGTTCCTGTCTTTTTCTCCTCTGCGAACAAACGCATGGTAACAGCGGGCACTAAAAAGAGATACAGCCAAGGAGCGAAATAGAAGAGTCCATCCAGATTGGCATAACCAGCCTGCATCACATTGTATTCACCAGGGAAGACCCACAAAAACAATCCCGTAATCACCAGGAAGACACCTATCACGATATACCCCATAGCAGAGGCGAAGAAGTTACTGAATTCTTTTTTTAACAACGTTAACATACGATCAATATCTAATTATTTCGTTTCAAGATAGTATAAATAGTTGTGGAACATTACGATTCAATGCATCAACGGGCACCTTGTCACCCAATGCGTTGCGCATTGTTGCGACGGCCAACTCAGGTGTATTATTTTCCACACTAAGATGACATAGGAAGACATGACGAAGGGAGTCTTTTCGATAAGTAGCCACCAGTTGTGCAGCATCTTCGTTACACATGTGACCAACGTCGCTCGCCACACGTTTCTTCAGTTCCATGGGATAGCTTCCATTCTCGAGCATCTGACGGTCGTGGTTCGACTCCACGATTAAGTAATCTGCCTCTTTCACTGCCTGAATCAACTGTGGAGTGGCATGTCCAATATCTGTAGCGAGGACTAATTTTATGCCCTTATATTCGATGATGAAACCCGAATTATCGACTGCATCATGAGGCACAAAGAAAGAGGTGATATGGAAGTCGCCCAATTGAATTCGATCTTCATGTTCGATGTATCGTCGGTTGATTTTAGAGACTTTCTTATGGATGTAGTTGGCCTCATCAATCATCACATGGACTTTACGGGTAGTATAGACGGGTATGTTCCATCGGTTACCGAAGACGCTCATCGACTTCGTATGATCTTTGTGAATATGAGTGATGAACAAAGCACGGATCTGCATCAGATCGACATTAATTGCCTTCAAATGTTTCACAATAGCACGACCACTGATACCAGCATCAATCAAGAAACCATACTGACCATTGCCAATATAGTAACTATTGCCGCTACTACCGCTCGCCATGCTATAAAAAACGAAATCACCCATTTTATTCAACTTTCTGTTGCAAAGATATGAAATTAATCGATGATTACATCATTATATTCTTTATATCGCAAAATGATTTCAGCTACAAAATTATCAGTTTCCTCTCCTCTTAAATATCCATGGCGCACGACAGGGTCGTTGAAAAATTCCGGTTTGGCTTTCATCAGCATGAAGACACGAACGTCACTCCATTTTTCTGGGCTCTTACCATGTTTCTCAGCAAGAGCCATGGCGTCTCTCACATGACCTACGCCCGCATTATAACTAGCTAGGACAAATTTCGTACGTTCTTCTTCATTCTCAATATATTTAAAGACAGCATCCACATTACTTAAATATTTGACAGCCGCCTTAATATTCTGTTCCGGATTAGAGATCGACGCACTATCCACGCCGAATCGTTTCGCCGTATTGGGCATCAATTGCATGATTCCCACAGCGCCCGCCCATGATTTGGCATCAGGGTTGAAGCGCGACTCCTGATAGGCAATGGAAGCAAGCATCTTCCAATCCCATCGTACGGTATTAGCATACTTTTTGAACAAGGGATCATATGCGGATATCTTTTTAGAATTGATGTATTTAGGTACATCTTGCGCATATCTTTTCTTGTTCTTCTCAAAATACTTATTGTGTAAATATTGGTATGTGAAATCACCCTGGATTTCTGTAAACCAACTATTAATGGTATCCCTCAAATCGGATGCGCCTTTACGTACCGCCCATGCAGAGCGTTGCGGATGACTCATTCCCATTCTCACGTCGATGTTACTATAATAAGTCTTATTGACAGCCGCTATATTGTCGTCCGATATAGTAAACGGAATCTCTCCTTTGGAAACCTTCTCGATCAACGACTCCTCATCCTCCTCATTGGAAACGGTCTGAATTAAGATTCCACCACCAATCTCATCATCCACCTGAAGCAGATGCTTATGATATTTGGAGTTTTCTACCACATAGATTTCCTTTCCTATCAGATCCAAAGCATCTTGTATCACCGCTTTCTTTTTCACCTTACGCTGTACCAAGACCTGTTTTGTTCGGTACTCATGTGGGACAAATTCAATTCGCTCCTTCATCTCCGGCGAGATCGTTACAGGATAAGCAATCACATCCACCTGCTCTTTTTCCAACATATCCACCATCTGATTTTCATCTCTTGCCGTAACCACTTTCAGATTTACATTCAGCGAACGAGCCAGCTGCTGAGCTAATTCAAATTCATAGCCCATCTCTATACCTTTATAATCAAAATAAGAAGTGGATCGCGACAAAGTGACAACACGCAAAGTGTCCGACATTATGACTTTCTCCAAGTCAGAATATCGTTCACCCCTGTCATTTTTCGAAACGCATGCGAATAATAGAGGGATAACAAACCACATCCATTTCATCCTTTTCATATCATTGCGTTTTTCATGGTTAGTTACTCTAATAACAAAGATATATTAATTTTTTTCAATAAAAAAATCAGAATGAAACAATTGCTTGCATTTTACAAGATTTTTTCTGAATTTTGCATTACGAATGTGCTCATTCATAGCAATGACCACCAATCAATAAAAATAAATAAAATATTAAAAATCAACTATATACAGACCTATACTAACACAAACATCCAACAATATCACAATACAATCAATTATCATTGAATATGGATAACAAAATAACATCAATAGAAGATTACAAGAATGCATTAGAGGAAAGTCTATTCGATGATACGACATTGGGCCGCATACTTATATCTTGCGTAATCATCAACATTTTCCTTATCACCAACCATACTAACATTGCAATTACCATATTAGCAACCTTTTGCACACTAATTTTTCTATATTTTTATATAACAAAGAAAAGAAAAGAGGATAAATTTCTGAATGAGGTCAACATGAGTAAGGAAGACGCTCAAGATTGTTACCGCTCACTATTGGATATTGAGCCCTATATGCCAGTCATTCAATCTATTTGCAAGTTCAATCGAGAGGAGACAGCCGAGCAGATGAAAGCACTAAAAAAATGGTACGACATTGACTTCAATGCCCTTAAATATGTTGAACATAATCTCATCTCTGATTACAGTAATGACAAATGGGAAATGTCCATAGCACATATAAAATCGCAAGACCTACCCGAGCAGAAAAAACTAGTCGACAGGCTATTCCTTCTCTCTACTTTAGAAGATGGTATTCATAACGATGAATGGCAACTGTTGATGCAAATCATGTATGCGTTGAATTTCAACAAGCACTACTTAGCCTACTATAAGGATCGATACGGATCTCTGCGCACCGAGTTCGAAGACTATGAACGGGAAGAGAAAACCACCACTATTGAATATTCATCCTCCAATTTAAAAGAGTATTACGACATTTTAGGTTTGGAAGAGGGAGCCTCAATCGAAGAGGTCAAGCGCGCCTACCACGAGTTAGCACTGCAGCACCATCCCGACCTTCCGAAAAACGCAGATCGTGTGAAGGAATGCGAAGAAATGATGGTCAAAATCAACAAAGCATACGACATCGTAAAGGATAATTGTAGCCGTACATCATAAAACATGTTTCACAACGACTTCGCTAAAAGCCATCATACGCTATTGACCTTCTTCTCAGTCTTTGAAGAGGGAATGTGACACCCATCTTCAATCCAGCGCAGATAGTAGTCACCTTACCTGTAATGGTAGCATTCAAAATGCTTTTATTATCAAATCCAAACTGAGCATCGTGATTCGAAACCAAATCGTTCAACCCATACGAGAAATAGGCTCCAATGTGTAGTATACACGAATTTTTGACAGCATAGCTCCACTTCACATCCATAGAAAGTGAGATAATAAGAATTTCTGTATCTATATCGCCCCACTTATTCTCATTTTGCTCGTCGACTCTATCGGGTGAGACATCCAACAACTCCGTATTTATATTATTACCATTTCCCAAAGATCCTGTTACATATTCGAATTTGGAAATGAGAGGGAAGGATAATTTCGGACCAACTCCAAAGAAAAAATGGGAACGAAGATTTATTTTGTGACGAAGATTAAAGAGTACGGGCACATCAATCTGAAGAAATCTTTGTTTTTCGTAAACACTACCATAAAACACCACATCACTTCCTTCGGCTGATTTTTCGAAGATATCTTTAAAATCACAACCTGCAGCGAAATATGAAAATTGTAAGCCCACAGCATAGCCTAGTTTTTTCGAGAAGAACTGCTGATACTGTCCCTCTAACATCACATTTCCACCTACATATCTTCTTCCCATTTCCTGAGTATAAAGCAAGTCATCAAATCCACCACCGACAGAGATGTTAAACAACTTGTCCTGCGCTCCAACATACTGTGGCAGGAATGCCAACAATACCCATAGGAATTTAAGAAATACACTCTTCTCTAATTTCATTATTTAATCAACACTTTACAATTCGCATTTTTACCATCACTCACAGTCAATACAATGACATATTCACCCAAACCTAAACGCATTTCATTCTCTACCTCCACATCATCTATGATGCGTGCCACCACACCATCATTACGATATGCCACGATGCGGGCATTCTTTAAGTGTTCTTGGTCGACTCCTGACACAACCACCTTGAAGTTCGTTCCTCGATTCACAATAGAAGGTTCTGCTACAATGGAATAGGATGCCTCCTCTCGTTCAAATCGTATCGGTTCGATGAAGTAGCTCTTACCTGACTGGTCGGTTACATATACCAGATACTCGCCATCTAGTAACTCAACATCATTATAATACTGAAGTGTAGCTTCTACAATCTTGCGGTTCTTATACCACTGATAGGAAACAAACCTGTAGTCTCCGTTCCTGCAGATCACCACATCGTTCCATACCTTCACGTAGTAGCTGTTCGTAGGGTCATCTTTCAACATCACATGGAAGACGAAATCACTTGCACCTCGTCCGTTATGCTCATCATACATCACCAATGTAGCGGTATAGGCACCCGGTGTGAAGTCCTCCGGACAGATCAACTGTACGGTGCTGTCATTCGTCACAGCACCCTCGGTGATCATCACTCCGTCGTACCATATCTCATAGCGTGAACCACCGCCCTCCAATAGCTCATAGCCGATGGTCTCCGAGCCACCTGGCAACACTAGATAGAGAGAATCATCCACGGTCAAATGAAGAGACTTGTACTTATTGAGGTCCTCATACACTGCTGTGATATAATATACTGACTCATCTCCCACTGCTGTCAATTCCTTATCCCAGCCAATGAAGAAATAATCTTCACCCATAGTCGGTGTCTCTCCTTTGTATTCTGGGACTTCATTACAATTGATAGTATCCTTCCATAACACCGTACTGTCTGGATTTTGGAAGATGACTATCACCGCACCCCTCATTATCTCAAAGTCATCTGGCACCTCAGACACTCCATGCTTATCGTACGTGCTACCACATGGGAAGATGAATATACCTGGTCCATCCACACCAGAAACCCAGTCTCTTGTTGCGCCATACTCAAAATTATTATCCAGAGTCATCACACCCACTTTGATGTAATTCAGACTGTGACATTCTCCAAACATACCATTATAACATTCATTCACCAACTCTGTCGCTGGTAATTCCGGTGCAGTTGTCAGATTAGAACATCCATTGAACATGTTTCCATAACAATATTCTGCCAAGGTAGTAGCTGGTAATTCAGGAGCATCCGTCAAAGATGAGCATTTTGAGAACATTCCAGCATAACAGCTATGCGCCAAAGTTGTCGCAGGTAGTTCTGGAGCTTTTGTCAAACTTGTACATTCACGGAACATCCATCTATAGCACTCATCAGATAGCGTCGTTGCAATTAACTTCGGTGTTTCTGTAAGACTCGTACACCCTGAAAACATAGAAGCATAACAAGCATTTGCCAATTGGGTAGCAGGAAGCTCAGGTGCCGCAACCAAACTTTCACAGGAATAAAACATAGAAGCATAACAACTAGGAGCCAATTCTGTAGCTGGAAGTTGTGGTGCCTCAGTAAGATTTGAACAAGATGCAAACATAGAAAGATAACATCTGTCTGCCATCTTTGTAGCAGGCAATGCTGGAGCTTGTGTCAGAGATGTGCACTGATAGAACATAGATTCATAACAACTTTCTTTCAAAGTAGTGGCCGACAATTCTGGTGCTTGAATCAAAGAGGAGCATTCCTCAAATAATTTATAAAAGCAATTCTCATTAGGGATTTCTATCGTCTCTCCTACCTCATCAATCAAACTCATCACACTACCAGAAGCAGTAATCGAACCTGTCATTCCAAAATGAGTATAAATGCCAGGCATAATCAAGTCTAGCGCAGAACGGTCTCTTTCATGAGAGAAACCAGATGGGTTATTACCTCGAAGATAAACCTTATCACCCACAGAAGTCAAAACCACATGTTCTTCTGGTGCTAACACGTTCCAGGTACGTCCTCCATCTACAGAATACTGTACATCCGGAGCATTATCCATTTCATTCACATACACTGCCGTATAATAGAATGTGTCTGGTTCTGGATGTATCGTCAATTCAGGATCCCAACCTTTGAAGACAAGTCCTTCGCCATAAGTTGGTGTCTCTCCTCTATACTCAGGCAACACATCGCATCCGATTGTGTCGCGATATAGTTCCTCGCCATCTGGATTTTGGAATATGACAACAGGAGAACTGATGATCTTGAAATTATCAGGAACCTCCGAAATACCATGTTTATCATACTTGCTGCCACATGGGAAGATAAATACGCCCTCACCATCAACACCTTCAACCCAACCTAGAGTGGCATTAAATTCATTATCCAGAGACATAACGCCGACTTTGATATAATTTAAGTTGGTACATCCGCTGAACATTTTTTGATAGCAACTACTCACCAATTCTGAAGCTGACAATTCAGGTGCCTTTTCAAGGGATTCACACCCTGCAAACATAGAATAATAGCAAGCACTCTTTAACTCTGTAGCAGGCAATTCGGGAGCTTGTATCAGATTCACACATCCATTAAACATATTATTATAACATACATAAGCCAATTCTGTAGCTGGCAACTCTGGAGCGGCAGTCAAACTTTCGCATCCAGAAAACATACCGCAATAACAAAAACTAGCCATGACTGTAGCGGGCAATTCGGGAGCTTGAACTAGACTTGTACATTTTTCAAACATATAATAATAACACCCATCAGCCAATTTTGTCGCTGGCAATTCAGGTGCCTTAATCAGACTTGTACATCCTCTAAACATATTTGAATAACAATTATCTGCTAATTCCATGGCAGGTAATTTTGGGGTCTCTGTCAGTCCGCAAAATGCGAACATGTTTGAATAACATTCATTAGCCAATTTTGTCGCAGGTAATCCATCCGATGCCACAGTCAGGTTATAGCAGAAACTGAACATGCCCGCATAACAACTATCCGTCAAAGTTGTAGCAGACAATTCGGGAGCTTGTGTCAGATCATGACAGCCACTAAATAGACCTGCAAAACAACCTTTATTAGGAATAGTTTTAGTAACACCAATGCCATCAATCAAACTCATTACACTTCCACTCGCCGCTATTTTTCCTGACATTTGGAAATACACGCCTTTTCTATCCTCACTAACATACGAAAATCCTTCAGGATTAAATCCTCTAAAATAGACCTTGTCTCCCTCATTCGCAAGTACTACATTTTCATGAGCAGGCAAAATCTGCCATGTTTTTCCCTCGTCAATTGAATACTGCACATCTGGCCTTGAAATCCTATTATATGAATTACTAGAATAATACCACCACACTTCAGCCCCAGCCTCTTCTGCCGTGAAGCACAAGCACTTACTAACATCCGTGATCGATGTCTGTCCCTCATACACTGCCGTATAATAGAATGTGTCTGGTTCTGGATGTATCGTCAATTCAGGATCCCAACCTTTGAAGACAAGTCCTTCGCCATAAGTTGGTGTCTCACCTCTATACTCAGGCAACACATCGCAACCAATCGTATCACGATACAGCTCCTCGCCATCTGGATTTTGGAATATGACAACAGGAGAACTGATGATCTTGAAATTATCTGGAACCTCCGAAATACCATGTTTATCATACTTGCTGCCACATGGGAAGATAAAGGCACCAGGACCGTTCACTCCAGTAACCCACTCATTGGTAGCTGCAAAATCATTATCCAGAGTCATGACACCCACCTTGATATAATTCAGGTTGCTGCAACCTGCGAACATTCCTTCATAGCAACCTGGTTTCAACTCTGTAGCAAGCAGTTCGGGTGCTGATTCCATATTCTTACATAAACGGAACATACCCCAATAGCATGAATCCATCAGATCCGTGGCTGGCAACTCTGGGGCTACTACAATGCCACTATTACTGAACATACCTTCGTAGCAGTACTTCGACAACTTCGTAGCTGGCAAGGCTGGTGCTATTTCCAAGCTACGACAATTATTGAACATGGAGACATAACATGAAGAAGCCAACTCCGTAGCTGGCAAGACAGGAGCTTCCTTCAACAAACTACAAGTTCCAAACATATCTAAATAACATCCCATGGTCAAAGTAGTGGCTGGCAACTCTGGTGCCTTTGTAAGCGCAGTTGTCATAACATCTTCATGTTGCTGAGGATTTCTTGTACTATTAAACAAATGAGCGAAGCAGTAATCACAAGGTATGACTAAAGATTCTCCCTTCCCATCAATCAAGCTCATCACACTACCACTTGCAGCAATTTCTCCCGACATTTTAAAATTTGTAAACTGACCTACTTCCTCACCATCTGATTTTTGTAAGTTCGCCATGTGAGAGAAACCATCGGGATTAGTACCTCTTACATAAATTTTTTCACCTACATTCTTTAAGATTAGAACTTCATTTTCACCCCATGACTGCCATGTTCTTCCTTCGTCTATAGAGTATTGTACATCTGGAGAGTTTCCTCCATGGTTCTGATAATACACATATGAATTAGCTTTTTCTGCCGTAAAACAAAGGCACTTGCTAACATCCGTGATCGATGTCTGTCCCTTTTCATACACTGCCGTATAATAGAACGTATCTGGTTCTGGATGTATCGTCAGTTCAGGATCCCAACCTTTGAAGACAAGTCCTTCTTTATAAGTTGGTGTCTCGCCTCTATACACAGGCAACACATCGCAACCAATTGTGTCGCGATATAGTTCCTCGCCATCTGGATTCTGGAATACGACAACAGGAGAACTGATAATCGTGAAATTATCGGGAACCTCCGACCTACCATGTTTGTCATACTTGCTGCCACATGGGAAGACGAAGACTCCAAAACCATCGATACCAGCAACCCAGTTAGTTGTAGCATCGAAACTATTATCCAAAGACAGAACACCCACTTTGATATAAATCAAATTGGAACATCCCTCGAACATATACATATAACACGCAGGAGCCAGTTCTTGAGCAGGTAATTCTGGTGCCATCGTCAGATTTTCACATCCAAGAAACATTGAATTGTAACAATCCATTGCCAATTTAGTGGCAGGTAATT
This sequence comes from uncultured Bacteroidales bacterium, assembly GCA_902784425.1. Taxonomy (GTDB): domain Bacteria; phylum Bacteroidota; class Bacteroidia; order Bacteroidales; family Paludibacteraceae; genus UBA1181. Next base: position 17,077 of record CACZUS010000022.1, on the reverse strand, counting down.
CAGGTGCCTCAAGTAATTTTTCACATCCTGAAAACATACTCGAATAGCAAAAGTCTTTCATAACAGTAGCAGGCAATGCTGGTGCTTTCGTCAGATTTCCACATTCAGTAAACATACCCTCGTAACAAGACTCAGCCAACTCAGTTGCCGGTAATGCTGGAGCGACCTCTAAATTCCAACAATCCCAAAACATATCTCTATAACAACCATATGCTAATTCAGTCGCTGGCAATGCTGGAGCCTCAGTCAGTCCATTGCAACCATAAAACATACCGTAATAACAAGATTCGGCCATTACGGTTGCAGGTAGTAGAGGTGCTTCTGTTACCTCCACACAAGAAGAAAACATTGTATAGTAACACTCGTTTGCCAATGTAGTAGCTGGCAATACAGGTGTTTCTTTTATCTTGTAACATTGTCCAAACATATTCTTATAACATCGCTCCTCCAACGTAGTCGCAGGTAATGCAGGAACTTTTTCCAAAACAGCACAATTTTCGAACATTCCTTCGTAACAAGATTTCTTTAATTCCGTAGCAGGTAATTCCGGTGCTGTCACCAATGCAGGTGAACTGGCAAACAGATGATAAAAGCAATAATCATTAGGAATCACTGTAGAGATGCCCTCTTCATCAATCAGGCTCATCACACTTCCTGATGCAGAAACTTTTCCTCTCGTCCATATATGTGTATAATTATTTTCATCCTTTGAGAAACCTGTTGGATTATCACCTTTTAAATAGACCTTATCGCCTTGTTTTTCTAGTTTAACGTCTTCATCTTCCTGCAATGGTTTCCACGTTTTCCCTTCATCTACAGAGTACATCACATCTGGTTGGTTATTTCCGACGCTAATATATGACACAACAGAGTTATCCTCTTCTGCTGTAAAACAGAGCCAATTACCTAAAATCGGCTGATATTCCTCATATACTGCAGTATAATAATACGTATCAGGTTTCTCATGAATCGTCAGTTCCTTGTCCCAACCTTTGAAGACAAGACCTTCTCCATAAGTTGGAGTCTCTCCCCTATACACAGGCAACACATCGCAACCGATCGTGTCACGATACAACTCCTCTCCGTCTGGATTTTGGAACACTACAATTGGAGAACCGATGATGGTAAAGTTCTCTGGTACTTCAGAGACTCCATGTTTGTCATACTTGCTACCGCATGGGAAGACAAAGACACCATCTCCATCTATGCCGTCAACCCAATTTTTTGTCGCATTGAAATTATTATCTAACGTCAAGACATTCACCTTGATATAATTCAAACTAGTACAGCCTTTGAACATTTCCAAATAACAATCTTTCGCCCATGTGGTAGCTAACAATTCTGGAGCTTTGGTCAAGCTAGTACACTCACCAAACATTTTTATATAACAACTATCTCGTAATGTAGTTGCCGGCAAATCAGGAACTTCTGTCAAACTGCTACAACCATAGAACATACAATTATAGCACTGAGACGTTAATTGCGTTGCAGGCAATGCCGATGCTTTTGTCAAACCGTCACAAAAAATGAACATGCCCGAATAGCATCCCAATGCCAGTTGCGTAGCTGGCAATTCAGGTGCTTGAATTAGGTTGGAACAGCTCCTAAACATACTCACATAACAATATCTCTTCATTGTAGTTGCCGTCAATTCAGGTGCTGACACAAGTGCAGTCTGGTTAGAAAACAGATAAGAGAAACAATGCTCACAAGGTATCTCCTTCGCTTCACCTACTCCATCAATTAGACTCATCAAGCTACCGGAAGCAGCAATGCGTCCTGTCAGACGGAAGCTAGTATTATGAATGGATGACGGATTACTTTGAAAAAGTGCTACTAGTCCAATAGTATGAGAGAATCCATCTGGATTGACTCCCTTCACATAGACCTTGTCTCCTACATTTTTCAAAGTCACAACATCCGTTTCTGCCCATGGCACCCATGTCTGTCCGCTATCCAAAGAGTAATGGATATCTGGTTCATTGTTCACGTTATAAAGTCCTACCGTAGAACCAGCCTCTTCAGCTGTAAAGCAAAGCCAATTGTTCTTTGCGACAGGTTTTTCTTCGTAAACAGCCGTATAATAATATGTGCCTGGGGTATCATGAATTGTTAATGCAGGATCCCATTCTTTGAATACAAGTCCTTCACCATAGGTTGGAGTCTCACCCTTATACTCAGGCAACACATCGCAACCAATCGTGTCACGATACAACTCCTCTCCGTCTGGATTTTGGAACACTACGATTGGAGAACTGATGATGGTAAAGTTCTCTGGTACTTCAGAGACTCCATGTTTGTCATACTTGCTACCACAAGGGAAGACAAACACTCCTTCATAATCAATGCCATCAACCCAATTTGTTGTAGCATTGAATTGATTATCCAAGGACATAACACCCACTTTGATGCTATCCAAGACAAAAACTTTCGTAAACATCTCTTCATAACAACCTTCCACCAATACAGTAGCAGGCAATTCAACATTTCCATGCTTAATACTACCTCCTTCTTTGAACATTCCCGCATAGCAATATTCTGACAACTCTGTTGCTGGCAATGTTGGAATTCCGTTTAACAGAGTTCCGAAAAACATATAGGCATAACATCTGCTTGCCAATGTTGTGGCTGGTAATGTAGGTGTCTGTTCAATACTACCACAACCATAAAACATGCTCTCATAGCAAGAAGGAGCTAATTCTATTGCTGGCAATTCAGGTATATTTTCTAAAGACGAACACATCACAAACATATCTTTATAGCAAGACGGAGCCAATTCTGTTGCTGGCAATTCAGGTGCCTTTTCTAATTTATAACAGTTATAAAACATGCCTTGATAACAAGATTCTGCCAAGATGGTGGCTGGCAGCTTTGGTGCCTGAAGCAAGTTCTCACAAGCACCAAACATCCTATTGTAACATGATTTTTCCATCACAACAGCAGGTAATTCTGGCGCATTTTCTAATTTATCACACATATAAAACATACCAGCGTAACAACTCTCTGCCAAAGTGGTGGCTGGCAGTTGTGGCACTTCTTGAAGGTTTTCACACATACAAAACATGTCAGCACAACAACTCTCTGCCAAAGTAGTGGCTGGAATTATTTCTGGTCCTTTTTGTAGATTTGAACAGCCATAAAACATACTAGCATAACAGTGTTTTTTCAATTTTGTAGCCGTTAAATCCGGTGCTTGTACAATTCCATCTTGAAGTGAGAACAATCTGTAAAAACAATAGTCGTTCGGAATCTCCGTCGCTTCTCCTTTTTGATCGATTAAACTCATCACACTTCCCGATGCTGCTATCCAACCCAAATTAAACACGCTATATTGAGATTCACTAAACGAAAAACCATCTGGATTATCGCCTCTTAAATACATCTTGTCTCCTTTGTTTTTTAAAACGACTGCCTCTCCACGGAGTAAATAATGCCACGTTATTCCACTATCCAAAGTATACTCCACATCAGGATAATTATTTCCAAAATTATTATATAACACTGAGGAACCATCCTTGACCGCAGTAAAGCAAAGTACTTTATCAAGACTTGGTGTTTTTTTCTCGATCTCCTTAAATATTCCGGTATAGTAATAGACCCCTGGAACTGAATGTCTCGTCACTTCCTTATCCCAATCCACAAACTCATAGTCATCCCTCCAATATGGTGGTTCTATTCCTCGATATACTGGCATCACATCGCATCCAATCGTATCTCGATATATTTCCGTACTATCTGGATTCTGAAAGACAACAATTGGAGAACTGACAATTGTAAAGTTCGTTGGCACTTCCGACGCACCATGCTTGTCATATTTACTACCGCAAAGGAAGATAAAGACTCCCTCTCCATCTATACCGTCGACCCATTTTTTTGTTGCATCCAAATCATTATCCAACGTCAAGACATTCACCTTGATATAATTCAAACTAGTACATCCACTGAACATTTCCGAATAACATCCTTTCTTCCACGAATCAGCTGGCAACTCAGGAGCCTTAACCAAACTGGTACAGCCACTGAACATTTTGTAATAACAAGAGTCTGCCAACTCTGTAGCAACCAATTTCGGAGCTTCAGCTAGACTTTCGCAACCTATGAACATAGAATTATAACATCTCGGTGCCAATTCTGTAGCTGACAACTCTGGCGATTTAATCAATTTTGAACAGTACGCAAACATACCCCAATAGCTACCTGTCTCCATCTTAGTGGCAGGCAACGATGCTGGCACATCTGTCAAACTTGAGCAATTGAGGAACATGCTTATATAACATCTAGCAGCCAACTCTGTAGCAGGCAGTTCGGGTGCGTTAGTCAAGTTGGTACATTTCTGGAACATCAACGCATAGCAATTCGGAGCCAACTCAGTGGCAGGCAACTCTGGTGCTTTCGTGAGGGAAACACAGTCACGGAACAAATCAGAGAAACAGTAGGCACATGGTATTTGGGTAGAGATACCCACTCCATCTATCAAGCTCATCACACTACCACTGGCTGCAATACGACCCGACATTTTGAAGCGAGAGTTGGTCGTTCCTGGTCCATTCGCATCATTAGATGAATTATCATGAGAAAAGCCATCTGGATTATCACCACGAACATAGACTTTATCACCTATATTCGCTAACGTCACAGGTGTATCTGCAGGCCAATCAGACCAGTTCACACCATTCAAAGAGTATTGTACATTCGGTTCGTTGTCAGCCCCATTCACATACCACACACTGGACCCTGCCATCTCTGCCGTAAAACATAGATAATTAGCGGCCATTCCCCGGCAACAGAAAAGGATAAGGAACAGCAATAGCGTGTTTATTCTACCAATGTTTTTCATTTCATTCTAAATTTACATTCCCTTATCAAGATGAATCCTATAAATCCATTTCGTGGGATTTTGAAACGACAGAAATCATCTGATATAACTAAATATATGTTTATTTATTTTCCCCCTTATATCATTTTATCACCATCCGTCAGAAGCAAATCGTTTACCACCCTTCTTCAATGGAAGGGAAACACCTACTTTCGCGCCCACACAGATAGGAACAATCTTCTCCGTCAAACTGCTGTTCAGGATACTTTTCCGACTGATACCCATGGTGGCATCATGATTCGACACCATATCGGTGATGCCATACGAGAAATAAAGTCCCATGTGCAACATACATGAATTATTAATGCTATAGGTCCACATCATATCTCCGAAGATAGAGAGTAGCACTATATTCCGATCTATGTCATTTCGTCCGTTGGCATCTTGTTTATGCAGTCCATGATGTGGTATCTCCGAAAGTTCTGCTTCGATATCTCCACCGAAATAGGCTCTTGTCTCCACCGAACCTCTCGAATATTTATATTTGGAAACGAGAGGAAAAGCCACCTTTGGACCCGCACCAATAATGAAATGCGTACGGGAGTTCAGTTCAAACTGTCCGTAGAGTCCTACGGGAACCTCCAACTGGAAGGTCTGTTGCTTCTCATTGAAATCATTGAAGATGGTACGAAGCGTATAAGGAACACCTGCATCCGTTTCATCAACAATCTGTTTCTCGATTGTCTCATTGATATAGTAGTTGGCTGTAAAATAAGATAAGCCGACACCTACTCCATACCCCAAATTTTTCAGGAAGAATTGCTGATACTGCCACTCGAACAATATACCTCCACCTGGCTTTGGTTTTCCTATCTCCGGCGTGTAACTCAATATCTCCATTCCCCCACCGAGAGAGATGTTGAACAACTTTTCCTGTGCTGGGACCAACTGTGGCAACAGTGCCACGGCAGTCCACATCAATCGCTTAAATAATCTATTCATAATTATGCCTCTATTTTATCAATACCTTACAATTCGCATTTTTACCATCACTCACGGTCAATACAATCACATATTCACCCAAACCTAAATGCATCTCATTCTCTACCTCCACCTCATCTATGATGCGTGCCACCACACCATCTGAGCGATAGATCACGATACGAGCATCTTTCAGGTGAAGATCATCCACACCCGACACGGAGACAATGAAGTCTGTTCCTCTATCCACAATATTTGGATGTGCAGAAACCGAATATACAGCCTCTTCTATCTGGAACGAAGTTGGTTCTATGAAGTAGCACTTACCGTAGGTGTCACATACATAAACCATGTATTCGCCATTCAAAAGTGTTTTATCATTGTAATACTGGAATGAGCTGTTTTCCTGTTTTTTTCTGTCTTTATACCACATGTATGATTGGAAGATGCCATCGCCGTTGCGACAAATCACCACATCATTCCATACTTTCACGTAGTAGCTGTTCTCTTTGTTGTCTGGCAACATGACGTTGAATTCAAAATCGCTGGACGCACGTTCGTCATTCTCATCATACATCACCAAGGTTGCCTCATAGGAGCCTGGAGTCAGTTCTGCAGGGCAATTCAGCAGAACGATGCTGTCATTCGTCACCACTCCATCAGTAATCTTCACCCCATCGTACCATATCTCGTAGCGTGAACCTCCGCCCTCCAACAGTTCATAACCAATGTTCTCTGAGCCACCAGGCAACACCAAGTAGAGATCATCGTCTACAATCAGATGAAGTGGATCATTCTGCATATCCTCGTACACTGCCGTATAATAATAAACGCCAGGGGTCTCATGGATGGTTGGTTCTTTGTCCCAGCCTCTAAAGTAATATCCACTCATGGATGGGGTCTCTCCTCCATAGACAGGCACCACGTCGCAACCGATGGTGTCGCGCCACAATTCCGTACTGTCAGGATTTTGGAAGATAACAATCGGAGATCTGATAATCTTGAAGTTCATTGGCACTTCCGATTCACCATGCTTGTCATACTTGCTACCGCATGGGAAGATGAAGACTCCTTCGCTATCAATACCCGTCACCCACTCTTCTGTGGCATCAAATTCATTATCCAAGGTCATGACACCCACCTTGATATAATTTAAGTTGGAACAAGCAGAGAACATATACATATAACATTCCTCAACGAATTCAGTCGCTGGCAATTCAGGTGCTTTAGTCAAACTAGTACAACCAAAAAACATAGCGGAATAACATCCTTTTGCCAATTCAGTCGCTGGCAATTCAGGTGCTTTAGTCAAACTAGTACAGCCTGAAAACATAGAGGAATAACATCCTTCTGCCAATTTTATTGCCAGTAATTCAGGTGCTTTAGTCAAACTAGTACAACCCGAAAACATAGCGGAATAACAGTCTTCTGCCAATTCTGTTGCCGGTAATTTTGAAACAGTAGTCAAGCTCACACACTCATAAAACATAGCGTTATAACAATTTTCTGCCAAAGTCATTGCTGGCAATTCAGGTGTCTCTGTCAAATTGTCGCAGCCAAAGAACATCTCTGAATAACAACGAGTTTTCAAAATAGTGGCAGGCAACACAGGCGCGACACGCAAATTCGTACACGCCATAAACATATCTGAATAGCAATCAGGGGAAAGGTTCACAGCAGGTAATTCAGGTGCCTTTGTCAAATTATAGCAGTCCAAGAACATAGACTTATAACAACCTTCTGCTAAAGTCACTGCAGGTAATTCTGGTGCCTGTATCAAGTTGGTACAATTCGAGAACATACCTTCATAACACTGTTTTGTCAAAGTCGTAGCAGGCAATTCAGGTGCCTTTGTTAGAGAGGCACAACCAGAAAACAATCCGTTAAAGCACTCATCATTCGGAATAACTGTCGATTCACCCACACCATCAATCAGACTCATCACACTACCGCTGGCAGCGATAGAACCATTCATTTTAAAGTGAGTCAAAAAACCTACACCAACATCCGAGAAGCCATTAGGATTATCTCCTCTAAAATAGGCCTTGTCTCCCACATTCGAAAGCAATACTTTTTCTCCTTCCAACAAATCCTGCCATGTTTTTCCCCCATCGATAGAATACTGAACCTGCGGACGAGTTCCATACGACACCCACACCTCAGACCCAGCCTCTTCTGCCGTGAAGCACAAGCACTTGCTAACATCCGTGATAGGTGTCAGTTCCTCTTCATACACTGCCGTATAATAGATCGTATCTGGTTCTGGATGTATTGTCAGTTCCGGATCCCAACCTTTGAAGACAAGTCCTTCTTTATAAGTTGGTGTCTCACCTCTATACTCAGGCAACACATCGCAACCGATTGTGTCACGATACAACTCCTCTCCATCTGGATTTTGGAAGATGACAACATTTGAACCTATTATCCTGAAATTAACAGGGACCTGAGAAGCGCCATGCTTGTCATACTTACTGCCGCATGGGAAGATAAAGACGCCCTCTTTTTTCACGTCATAAACCCAGTAGCTTGTTGAATTATAGCCATCCAACGTCATAACGCCCACCTTAATATAATTTAAATTAGAGCATTCACGGAACATGTTGTGGTAACAACTACTCACCAATTCCTTGGCTGGTAATTCAGGTGCTTTTTCAAGGGATTTACATCTTTCAAACATACCATAATAGCAACCAATATTTAACTTCGTAGCTGGCAATTCAGGTGCAACTATCAAGTTTGTACATCCATAGAACATAAAAGAATAACATGCACTGTCCAATTCTGTAGCTGGCAATTCGGGTGCAACAGTCAAACTTGTACATCCATAGAACATTTCTCGATAACACAAATCACGCAAATGTGTGGCTGGCAGTTCAGGTGCATTTACCAAGCTCGTACATCCTCTGAACATATCAGCATAACATGCACTGTCCAATTCTGTAGCCGGCAATTCGGGTGTTTGAGTCAGATGCGTACAACCGTTAAACATATAATAATAACATTCATCAGCCAATTTTGTAGCAGGTAATTCGGGTGCTTGTGTCAAATGGGCACATTCAGAAAACATAGAAGAATAACAACCCTTTTTCAACTCTATTGCGGGTAATTCAGGTGTTTGAGTCAAACCATCGCATCCAGAAAACATATGAGAATAACATCTATCAGCCAATTCCGCAGCGGGTAATTCGGGGGCTTGAGTCAAATAATCACAGCCAGAAAACATATAAGAATAACAACCCTCTTTTAACTCTGTTGCGGGTAATTCAGGTGCTTGAGTCAAACCATCGCATCCAGAAAACATATAAGAATAACATCTATCAGCCAATTCTGTAGCAGGTAATTCGGGTGCTTTCTCTATGGATTTGCAGGTGCTAAACATACCATGATAGCAATCCTCTTTTAACTCTGTAGCAGGTAGTTCTGGAGCCTTAGTTAGTTCAAAACAATTTTGGAACATTTGGTAATAACAACTATCCGTCAAAGTTGTAGCAGGCAATTCGGGTGCTTGGGTCAGAGTTCCACAATTATTAAACAAATATGCGAAACAACCGTTATTAGGAATCACATTCGTAACACCAATGCCATCAATCAAACTCATCACACTTCCACTTGCCGCTATCCTTCCTGACATTCGGAAATTCACGCCACCGCTCTCTTCACTAACATTAGAAAATCCTTCAGGATTATATCCTTTGAAATAGACTTTGTCTCCTTTAGAGTATAGGACTACATGTTCCTCTGAATTCAAGGAATTCCATGTAAGTCCTTCATCCAACGAATACTGCACATCAGGACTACCTTCAGCAGTATGATACCACAATTCAGCATTATCCTCTTCTGCCGTAAAACAAAGCCAATTGCCAGTTTCAGGCGTTTTCTCTTCCTCATATACAGCCGTATAATAATACGTATCAGGCACTTCATGCACCGTCAGTTCCTTATCCCAACCTTTGAAGATGAGTCCGTCGCCATAAGTTGGCATCTCCCCCCTGTACACAGGCAACACATTACAACCAATTGTGTCACGATACAACTCCTCTCTGTCTGGATTTTGGAAGACTACAATTGGGGAACCGACAATCTTGAAATTATCTGGCACTTCGGAGACACCATGTTTGTCATACTTGCTGCCGCACGGGAAGATGAAGGTACCATCGCCTTCAACTCCTTGCACCCAATTCCTTGTTGCAAAAAAGAAATTGTCCAAGGACATGACACCCACCTTGATATAATTCAAACTAGAACAATTATTGAACATAAGAGAATAACATTCTCGAACCAACTCAGAAGCAGGTAGTTCAGGCGCTTCTATCAAATTTGTACAACCATCAAACATCTGGCTATAACAATTTATCTCTAACTGAGTAGCAGGCAACTGTGGAGCTTCAATCAAATTGACGCAATCATAGAACATAGCACTATAACATCCGTGTGCCAATATCATAGCCGGAAGTTGAGGTGCTTTCGTCAAACTATGACAGCCTGCGAACATTGCAAAATAGCAAAAGTCAGCCATTGTTTTAGCTGGTAATTCAGCAACATGAGTAAGACTTTCACATTGGGCAAACATATTTGCATAACATTTATTTGCCAATGTGGTCGCAGGCAATTCAGGCATCTCCGTTAAGTCGAGACATCCCATAAACATATATTGATAACAAGCCTCCGACATAATAGTTGCAGGTAATTCAGGGGCTTTCTTCAAAGAAGTACATCCTAAAAACATATTGGAATAACAACTATCCATCAATGTAGTGGCTGGTAATTCAGGAGCTTGTGTGAGAGACTCACAATTGGCGAACAGATAAGAAAAACAATTTTTATTCGGAATAGTCGTGGATCTGCCAGTTTCATCAACCAGACTCATTACACTACCACTGGCGGAGAGACGACCACTCATAGAAAATGTGCATCCCATTTGATAGTCTCCACTGTAGTTTCCATTCAACCCATTTGGATTGTCACCTTTCAAATAAACCTTATCCCCTATATTCTCCAATGTGATTTTCTCTTCTTGTTTCAATGTTTGCCATGACTTACCTTCATCGATAGAGTATTGTATAGTAATATTTCCGCCATTCAGACCGCGATACCACACTTGCGAGCCAGCTTCCTCAGCCGTGAAGCGTAGCCAGTTACCTATCTCATGAGGACCCTCTTCCACATATTCAGCAGTATAATAAAACGTATCAGGCACCTCATGTATCGTCAGTTCCTTATCCCAACCAGTGAACTCATAACCATCCTTCCAATAAGGTGGGTCAACCCCTCGATAAACAGGCACTACATCACAAGGAATCGTATCTCGATAAAGCTCTACACTATCAGGATTTTGGAAAATCACAATCGGAGAACTGATAATCTTAAAATCATATGGCACTTCTGAATCTCCATGCTTGTCATACTTGCTACCACATGGAAAGATAAAGGTACCTTGATTATATATGTCAGAGACCCAATTAGAGGTCGCATAAACATCATTATCCAAAGTGAGAACGCCAACTTTGATATAATTTAGGCTGGAACATTTATAAAACATATCAGAGTAACATTCGTAAGTCAAATTCGTAGCAGGCAATTCGGGTGCTTTTTCAAGGCTACTACATTCACCGAACATAGCCAAATAGCATCTTTTTGCCAAATTCACAGCAGGCAATTCAGGTGCTTTAGTAAGAGATTTGCAGCCAAGGAACATCGATAAATAACACTCATCTTTCAACGTCGTAGCTGGCAATTCGGGAGCATACGTGAGAGATTCACAAACTTGGAACATGTGTGCATAACAATCCTCTTCCAAATTTGTGGCAGGTAAAATATCAGGAATGGTGGTCAAATTCTTACAATATTCAAACATGCCAAAATAGCAAGACTCAGCCAATCGTGTAGCTGGCAATTCTGGTGCAGTTATAAGATCAAGACAATAATTAAACATACAGTAATAGCAATATCCTTTCAAAGAAAGAGCAGGCAATTCTGGAGCAGTTGTAATGGAGGTTCTTTCAAACAATTGATAAAAACAATAGTCATTTGGTATCACCTGAGTTTCACCAGTTTCATCAATCAAACTCATCACACTACCACTTGCTGCTAATTTTCCTCCCGTAACAAAACGGGTGATTTGCAAAGCACTGTGTGAAAATCCTGTCGGATTATTTCCTCGAACATAAACTTTGTCACCTACATTTTCCAATATAATCGAAACATCAGGATCCCAATTATGCCAACTTTCTCCTCCATCTATGGAATATTGCATATCAGGTTTATTGCCATACTTATTCTCATAAGCGACATAGGCACCTGCCTCCTCTGCAGTAAAACAGAGCCAATCACCTTTTTGCGGAGTAGATGTCGATTCATACATAGCAACGTAATAATAAACGTCTGGTATCTCATGAATGGTTAGTTCTTTATCCCATTTTTTAAACACATATCCTTCTTTCCAAAAAGGTGGATCAACACCCTTGTATTCCGCTTTCACATCACAACCGATGGTATCCCGCCATAGCTCTGAACCATCTGGATTTTGGAAGACGATGATTGGAGATGATTTAATTTCAAAGTTGGTTGGTACTTCAGACGCACCATGTTTGTCATATTTACTACCACAAGGAAATTCAAAAAGTCCTGGTCCATCTATATAAGCCACCCAATCGTTCGTTGCATCCAAATCATTATCCAACGACATGACTCCCACTTTGATGCGGGACAAGTTTTCACAAGCGTAGAACATCATAAGATAACATTCCGACACTAACTCTGTAGCAGGCAACTCAGGTGCCACAGACAGACTTTTACAACCCAAGAACATCTCTGCATAACAGCTCGGCTTCAAAACAGTGGCTGGCAACTCTGGCGCAACACGCAAATTCGTGCATCCCCAAAACATTCCGTAATAACAAGATGGGGAAAGGTTCATAGCAGGTAATGCAGGAGCCTCCTCCAAACTTTCACATTGGCCAAACATAGCACCGTAACAACCATCAGCCAAATTCGTCGAAGCCAATGTAGGTGCCTCTACAAGAGAACTACATCCATAAAACATAGAACCATAACAGGTTTCTGTCAAATCTAATGCAGGCAAAGCTGGAGCCGATATCAAAGACGAACAATTAAAATACATATTCGCATAGCATGCATCCGCTAATTGGGTCGCAGGCAAAACCTTAACCGTCGACACAATGTTTCTACAGTTCATGAACATACCATTATAACACTCCGTAGCCAAATTCGTAGCAGGCAATTCTGGAGTAGAGGTCAGTCCCATACAATTAGCGAACATGTTTTCATAACAATTGTCTTTCAAAGTAAGAGCCGTCAACTTAGGTGCTCGCGTAAGAGCGGAACAATGCATAAACAAACCGTGGAAGCATGATTTATTCGGAATCTCAGTAGTTCTTCCTGTTCCATCAATCAAACTCATCACAGTACCCGAAGCGGAAACAGAACCTCCTAATCCAATATAAGTATATACATTGGCGCCTTGAGAGAATCCATTCGGATTATTTCCTCTAACATAGATTCTGTCACCCACATTTCCGAACGTAACCGTAACATTTGCTTCCAAATCTTGCCATGTTTCACCTTCATCCGTAGAATATTGCACATTCGGGTTATTGTCTCCTTGGTTTCTATAGAAGAAATAACAATCTACATCTTCTGCAGTAAAACAGAGCCAATCACCTTTCGTAGGATCTGTCGATTCATACTCAGCAGTGTAATAATACACACCTGGTTCACTATGAATGGTTAGTTCCTTATCCCAGTTTTTAAATACAAAGTCCTCTTTCCAGTAAGGTGGCTCAACACCTTTATATTCCGCCTTCACATCACAACCGATGGTATCTCGCCACAACTCCGTATTATCAGGGTTTTGGAAGACGATAATTGGAGATGATTTAATCTCAAAGTTGATTGGCACCTCAGAAACTCCATGTTTGTCGTACTTACTACCACAAGGGAAGACAAAAAGACCGGGTCCATCCACATTGCTCACCCATCGTTCTGTAGCTCTTGGTACAATATCCAAAGAATAGACTGCCACCTCCATATAATTCAAACTCGTACAGCCATCGAACATATACCAATAACAGAAATCAGCCCACTCAGTAGCAGGCAACATCGGAGCCTTCTCCAAGCTAGTGCATTTTGTGAACATGTAAGCATAACAATACGGTTCCAACTTTTCCGCAGGCAATACGGGAGCATAGTTAAGACTTTCACATTGTCCAAACATGGCGTAATAGCATTTTTCTTTCAGAATTTTTGCCGGCAAATTCGGAGCTACAACAAGACTCTTGCACCCATAAAACATATTTGAATAACAACTTTCAGCTAACGTCACAGATGACAATATAGGTGCTGTCTTCAGACTGGTACAATTCTGAAACATGCGGAAATAACAGCGACTCTCCATTATATTCGAAGGCAATTCCGGAGATTCAAGCAAGCTCGAACATCCGTAAAAAAGATCTTCATAACAATTAGGAGCTAACGTCGTTGCAGGAAGTTCAGGTGCTTTAGTCAGATTGACACATTCCTGAAACATTTGCATATAACATCCCTTAGTCAAACTGAGAGCTGGGAGCTTCGGGGCTTGTGTTAATGATTCACAGTATTTAAACAAACTGTAGAAACAGGAATCAGAAGGAATGACATTCGTCATACCCGCTCCATCAATCAAACTCATCACACTACCACTTGCAGCTATACGCCCCGTCATCTCAAAATAAGTATAATCATGAGTTCCAAAAGAGAAACCTGCCTCATTGAATCCACGAAGGTATACCTTATCACCTGCATACTCCAGTGTCACCACCTCTTTTTCATTCAATTTATACCATTTCGTTTCATCTAAGGAATATTCAATATCAGGACTATTGTCCCTTACATTTTCATACCAAAATTGTGATCCGTCCTCTTCTGCCGTGAAACAGAGATAATCCGTATATATGGGAGATGTTGTTCCCCCATATATAGCCGTATAATAATAGATGCCAGGTTCCGAAATAGGTTCAATTTGTTTATCCCACCCCAGAAAAGGATGATCATCATCCAAGTAAGGATCTATATCTCCATCATCAGGTTTTTCATCGCACTTGATGGTATCTGTTTTCCATATCTTACCATCTGAATTTTGGAAGATTATTATTGGAGAACCTACAATCGAAAAGTTTGTCGGAGCTTCTGATATTCCATGCTTATTGTATCTACTGCCACAAGGGAAGATGATGACACCCTCACCATCTACTCCTTCTACCCAATCTGATGTCGCATTAATGGAATTATCCAAAGACATAACACCCACCTTGATATACTTCAAATTGATACATCCATTGAACATCTGATCATAACACGACGAGACTAAATTCGTAGCAGGCAACTCTGGTGCTTCTATAAGGCTCTCACAATCAGCAAACATATTTAAGTAGCACTTATTCATTAGTGCCACTGCAGGCAAACCCGGAGCTTTTTTTAAACTTGTACATCTATAAAACATACTTGCATAACATCCCTGCGCCAATGTCAACGCTGGCAATTCAGGGGCTTTCTCTAACTTCTCACATTGATAAAACATACTTGCATAACAATGAGTCTTCATTGTAGTGGCAGGCAGTTCCGGCGCTTTGGTTAGATTTTTACAACCATGAAACATTAATGCATAACATGAGTGTTTCAACTCCATAGCAGGCACCTTTGGTGCACTCGTGAGCGCTGTACAACCATAGAACAATTCTGAGAAACAATAAGGGTTTGGAATCACAGAAGACTCACCTGTCTCATCAACCAAACTCATCACGCTACCCGAAGCCGCAATGCTTCCTGTCATACTGAAAAAAGTATACCCTTTTCCACCCGCATCACCATAAGTATCATCATAAGAAAATCCATCCGGGTTATTTCCTTTGACGTAAACATAGTCACCAACATTCTCCAACGTTATCCGATCATTCGGAGCCCAGTCAGTCCAATGCTCACCATCAAGGGAGTATTTCATGTCTGGATTGTTATCATTTCTATTCTGATACCTCACAGTGGAACCTGCCTGCTCTGCCGTAAAACAAAGATAGTCGGCTGCCCATCCACTCAAGCTAGAAAGAAGAAAATATGAAAATAGAACAATAAGTCTGTAATAAGTGTTCATGGTAACATATAATTATAATGTTGTTTTCAAAAACTTTTCACGAAATAACACAAATGATGATTTTATATAACTTCACCTATACAAATTTACTTCTTTTACGCCAAAGAAGCAAGGTAATCGAGCTAAAATTAGTTTTAAAACCAACTATTGTTGTATTAACGCAAGAAAAAGGCGAGTCAAAACATCAGACTCGCCTTTTGTTTATACTTTTAACGTATAAAACTCTCCTTTATTATTCATCTTTATTTACATCTTCCACCTTTGTCACCTTACCCATGAAAAGCAACATGCCTGTTGTCTTTTCTCTAATAACAAATGCGAACGGACGATTGACTTTCATTGCTGCTTGATCATACATTATTGCCCCTCCAGAGGCAATGATAGATGTAACTGCAGCTGCTTCCGTTCCCTCTTCATTTACTTTGATATAGGTGTCTTGTATCACGTCCGAAATAAAGGATGGAATGTCGACAGCATTAGGATATCGTAGGAACATATCTGCTACGCCCAAATCTTTAAGTGTTTCATTTAAATTCAAAGCTGACTTGATACCAAATCGAGGGAATTTCAAATCCAATTCATAACGTTTCAATGAAATGCTATCCCAATTGATGGCATTGAAGGTGGAATCCAAATCTTTTCCTTCAGAAGGCAACACAAGCAACATGCTATAGGTTCCCATTCCTTTGTTGGACAATGCTGCGCGTTCTCCTCCATTTCCATAGACAAGTTCAACCATCTGGTAATCGTCTGTCTGAGCATAACCATAATGATTGACCGTATGCATCATATCAACGATTTGCTTTTCTCCTTTAATGGTCTTGAATGTATCTTTCTTGGTCATTCCTTCACTAATTTCAATATTCCAAGCTCCCTTGAAATAACATGCATTGTTGAGAACCAATGTGGTTGATGGATCGAGAGCAAAACTTAGCTTTTTGATACAGTCGTTGGTCATCAACGCAGCCCAAGCATCAATTGTATCCTTTGAAGCTGTTGGAGCATGAACATAATCCAAATGGCGCACTGTTGCATAGTAATCTTTACGAGCCACATCGAGGAATGGTGGCAATACCTGAGCACCATATACAGGCCATACAGCATTATTAACCTTGAGAATAACACTATCAATCGGAGAG
>CACZUS010000021.1 GCA_902784425.1 uncultured Bacteroidales bacterium | reverse complement strand
TGATAAAAAATTTGTATGTTTGCAATGCAATGTAGGGGGGGGAGCGATCCTCGCCAGACGTAAAAAAGCAATAGCGACTCTCGTAGCCGCTATTTTTTTTATCTACCTAATATGGTATTCTCTAACCGAATCGGAGCCCCTTATGACGCAAAAGATGCGGTTGATCTTCATGTCAGACATGATTCTTTGACTTTTCCTGATATCCTCAAGCGTTTTTTCCATCGCACTCTCTGAAAACATTTCACTGTCGTGGAAGTATAGGCAAACACTATCTTCAGTTTTCAAGTACTATAATTCCCTTTATGTTAAAAACATAATGTTTGGTGGATTATTATTTTGTTGTATATTTGCGTTTGAGGATTCTTCAACGAGAGTGCCCGTTATGTCGGACAAGGCAGTTGCTTGAATCCTTATTTGTTTATATCGTTTAAAACCTTGTTACTAAACGTGACACTGTGAAAATAAATATTCATGTCATCTGATTTATTCGCAATTAAATAACAAATTTTCCCTTTTATTTTTGTTTTGAATATATAAGAAGTCCTTCCTTCACTGAATGTATAACCCATATATTCAGCAGATTTCAAACGATTAATTAAGACTCGAATAAATTCATTCTTCTCAATATAATAATCTGTTGGTTGATTGAGATATTCATTAATTGAGTTCCTTGAGAATAAAATAGGTTTATCTAACTCTTTTCTTTCAACCATTTTCCCCTTCACTTCTTTTAATGCAAAAGACATACATGACTTCCTCATCGTAGTATACACTATCTTGTAATTTTTTGTTTTCAAGTACTATAATTCCCTTTATGTTAAAAACATGATGGCAGTTTCAAGACCTGGCTCATACCCTACTGTGATGCTGGGTACATAGTGGAACTGTCAGACAATAAGAAATCCGTCAATCCCGACCGTTACTATGTACAGTCCGTAAAGGTGGAATACTCACGTTCTGGTGGCTCCAGGGTGATTGGTATCGGAGCAGCTGTGACAGGTTTCTGAATGCCTCCTCAGCTCCGTAACGCCTGAAATCCTCGTGGAAAGATACACAAGTAGCACAGCCCGAAGTAGCGCCCCCGTCATGACAATGGCAGGGGCATTCGTCTTTTTCATGGTATCTTTCACAACTAGTGCACTTATCCTTGCCGTGATCATGGCATCCGCACTCGCAGCTAGTCTTAAATTCCGCCCACAATAAAAACGGAAAGCCCAGCAAAAACAATATGATCATTATCCTTTTCATGTCAGCCTCCTCATTTTTCGCAAAATATAGAACAAAAAAACCTCAAATCCAAACCTAAATATATTCATTTCTTCGCTTTGTTTTCAAGTACTATAATTCCCTTTATGTTAAAAACTAAAGGGCTTCGGTAAATCTAATGTAGTTGTCACGGCGGGTAAAATAATAAGGCATGAATCTTTGTGGTCCAACGGGGTGGAGCTAATAAGAAAGCATCCCGAAAAAAACCAGCCATAGGAATCGAACCTACCATACAAGGCGCTCTTCGCGACTTCCCCTTACCTATTAGGGGTATTGCTGGCTTTTTTTAGGATGCCTCGTTGCAAACGTACAATAAAAAATTTGATCGACAAAGAAAAAGTCGAAAAAATAATATTCATGCAGGATGATAGGATAGTCCTTGAGGAGCGTCCTTAAAAAAGGAGCGGGACCATCCCGTTTCCGGTACTGACCCCGCATTAAGTTCAAGAATCATCTTGACACTGCAAATATATGCAATATTTTATCACCCCGCCAAAGTTTTCAAGTACTATAATTCCCTTTATGTTAAAAACGAATACTCAAAATCGGGAGGATCTAGAGTAATAGGCATAGGGGCGTCTATCACCGCCTAGGGGTTTTCGCAAAACTCACCATTCGAAAAGTAATATCCATTATAATGCCTTATAGGGTGCAAATAGGGGCGTTTCTTCGGAAGCCGCCCCTTTTCCATGCCGTAATCTGTGCTATTCTCGCGGGATAGGTGAAACCCGTCGCACTCAGAGCAAAACCAGCGACGGGAAACGTAATTACGCTCCTCGTAGGTCGTTCCATTAGGGCAGTCTTTGTCGTGGCAATGGCATTCGCAATCTCCATGGTGCTTATGAGCGCACTCCCAGCAATACTCATGGCACTCCTCTACTCCTTTGTGACAATCGCATTTACAAGTGCATATGCATGGGCCGCCACAGTAGGACGCATACCCCACCGCCGAAGTCAGCAAAAACAATATGATCATTATCCTTTTCATGTAGCCTCCTCATTTTTCGCAAAATATAGAACAAAAAAAACTCAAATCCAAACCTAAATATGTTCGTTTCGTTTTCAAGTACTATAATTCCCTTTATGTTAAAAACAAAAAACGGCCACCTTTACGATGGTCGTTTAGAGCTTTTTCGTCCTGAGCGGATTACTCCCACTTATTACATTACTCATGCTGCAAATATATGCAATATTTTATCAATCCTCCAAATAAATTGCAAAAAAAATGCATAAGTTTTCAAGTACTATAATTCCCTTTATGTTAAAAACCAGTAATTCATACATCACTCACATTCAATAAAACACAAAGAATTTTTATTAGAAAAATTCGACCATCTCGGGCATTTTCAAAGAATTTTCTTGTGTTTTTTTGCATTTTCTTCGACCATAATAATGATATGAATACCCTACCCAGGGCGATACCCATGGGCTATATCTGTTGCAGCCTTTCAGGCTGACGTGTACGGACAAGGAACGGTACGTAATTCACCATGGGCGAATGTGATTCGCCCCTACAATTGGGATGGTGTCCAATTCCATCGGGTGGATACATTGGGGACAACGCGACACTCCTCCGTAACGTGATGCCGCCAACCCCTGAAAGGGGTGATATATCATAGGCACGGGTGTGAGCCCGTGTATGAAACAGGGCATGCGGTAATTGGAACCCCAAAGGGGTGACACATAATTACAGCGCATACATGATGGCATAATCTATAACGGTGTTGTTTAGTATTACTATGAGTCGCTTCGCGAGAAATCCTACAAATCTGTTCAAATCTAACAAATCGCTTTTAATGCAACTCATTTTTGTAGGATTTGTAAAGATTTGTAAGATTTCTGCCCGAAAAATGGTGGGGGTGATTATCCGTTTTTGGATCGTTTCATCATAGAGACGCACGGCCGTGCGTCTCTACCCGCAACCTGCAGGTGGAATGTCTGATTCTCGCGTCATCCCAATCCTGAAGGGATGCCATAACACAGACGCAGGTGTGAACCTGTGGCGCAAATGTCGTTATTCACAAGATGATGTTCTGACCTATATCAGTTTTGGCCTTTTGAAGAGATGCAATGCGTTGCGTCTCAACGGCGTTGCAACCTTTCATGCTGACTGGTACGGACGAATATTGGACATTTCCCTCATTCTCTTTTCCTCATTCAAAATTCAAATCCTATCTTTGCATAAAAATATAACGACATATATGGAGTTCGATCTAAAAAAAGAATTAAGTTCACGCATACTCGTACTCGACGGTGGTATGGGTACCATGATACAACGGTATGGATTAACGGAAGAAGATTATCGCGGTGACTTCGTACCCAACAGCGACGTGCAACAGAAAGGTAACAACGACCTGCTCTGTATAACACGAAGCGACGTCATATCCGATATCCATAACAAATACCTGGAAGCGGGGGCTGACATCATCGAGACTTGCTCGTTCAACTCTCAACGAATCTCCATGGCCGATTATAAAATGGAAGGTCATATCCACGAACTTAACTTCGCAGCTGCTCAATTAGCTCGCAAAGCCGCGGATATCTATACGGCTAAAGACCCAACCAAACCAAGGTTCGTGGCGGGTTCCGTCGGTCCTACCAACAAGACCTGCTCCATTTCGCCAGACGTCAACAACCCTGCCCTCCGAAACGTCTCCTTCAACGAGATGAAAGAGGCTTACATCGAACAAATGGATGCCCTCATCGAGGGTGGCGTCGATGCACTTCTCATAGAGACAATTTTCGATACTCTCAACGCGAAAGCTGCCATCTCGGCTGCCAACGAATGTATCGCTCGTTGCGGACGTACCGTCTATATCATGCTCTCTGCTACAGTGGCAGACATCAGTGGCAGAACACTTTCTGGTCAAACGCTTCAGGCATTCCTCAACTCCGTTGCCCATGCCAACGCACTCTCTATCGGACTCAACTGCTCCTTCGGTGCAAGAGAACTGAAAACCTACCTAAAAGAGATCAGCGACAATGCTCCGTGCTATGTCAGCGCCTACCCTAACGCAGGTCTTCCTAACCAATTTGGTCAATACGACGAGACCCCAGAAACAATGGCAAGTCAGGTGGTTGAATACATCACAGAGAGACTGGTGAACATCATCGGTGGATGCTGCGGAACAACTCCCGACCATATCGCTGCCTACCAACAACTGCTGGTCAACTCTGTTCCAAGAGAGATTCCTACTGCCAACCATCATCTTAAATTATCTGGTCTCGAACCTCTTGAGATAAAATCCATCAACACAAGCCTCAACGAGAAACAAGATCGTTCCCTATTCGTCAACATAGGAGAGAGATGCAATGTGGCTGGTTCGAAAAAATTCCTTCGTCTCATCAACGAAAAGAACTACGAAGAGGCTCTATCCATCGCTCGCAAGCAGGTGGAAGATGGTGCACAGGTGGTCGACGTCAACATGGATGACGCCATGCTGGATGCCAAGACCGAAATGGTCAACTTCCTAAATCTGATTGCCTCCGACCCCGACGTGGCAAGAGTGCCCATCATGATCGACTCCTCCAAATGGGAGGTGATTGAGGCTGGATTGCAATGCGTACAAGGCAAATGCATCGTCAACTCCATCTCATTAAAAGAGGGCGAAGCAAAATTTCTTGAAAAGGCTAAAAAAATTCAATCATACGGAGCCGCAACCGTGGTGATGGCATTCGACGAAGAGGGTCAAGCCGCCACATACGAGCGAAGAATAGGCATCTGCGGAAGAGCCTACAAACTGCTGACGGAAAACGGTTTCCCTCCAGAAGACATCATATTCGACCCTAACGTGCTATCCGTAGCAACAGGTATCGAAGAACATAATAACTACGGTGTTGATTTCATCAATGCAACGGAATGGATTCGCCAAAACCTCCCTTATGCAAAGATTAGTGGTGGTGTCAGCAACCTTTCGTTCTCCTTCAGAGGTAACAATCCAATCAGAGAGGCGATGCACTCCGTTTTCCTATATTATGCGTATCAAAAAGGCATGGATATGGGAATCGTCAATGCTGGTATGTTGCAAGTCTATGAGGAGATACCATCCGACTTGCTTGATTTAATCGAAGATGTGGTATTAAACAGACGGAAAGATGCCACAGAAAGATTGATAGCCAAGGCTGATGAGATAAAGAACTCCCAGACTGGCGTTCAACACACCAACCAGCTAGAATGGAGACAATTCGATCTTGAAAAAAGAATATCTTACAGCTTAGTGAAAGGTATCGGAGACTTTTTGGAAGAAGATATGGACGAGGCCCTCAAAGTCTACTCATCTGCGGTGGAGATTATCGAGAAGCCTCTCATGGAGGGCATGAATGAAGTAGGCGAACTCTTTGGTGCCGGCAAGATGTTCCTTCCACAGGTGGTGAAAACAGCACGAACCATGAAGAAAGCAGTCGCCATACTGCAACCACACATCGAGGCACAGAACAAAGGGAATGGCAAGAAATCGGGCAAGGTACTGATTGCGACAGTCAAAGGAGACGTTCATGACATTGGCAAGAACATTGTTGCCGTCATCCTAGCCTGCAACAATTTCGAGGTGATCGACCTCGGCGTGATGGTGCCAAGCGAGCAAATCATCAAGACGGCTATAAAAGAAAATGTAGATGTTGTATGTCTCAGCGGATTGATCACACCATCCTTAGAAGAGATGGTGCATGTAGCAGAGTCGATGGAGAAAGCAGGGCTACAGATTCCTCTGATGGTAGGTGGAGCCACCACATCAGACATACACACGGCAGTAAAGATAGCGCCTAAATATAGCGGAGTGGTGATGCGTATGAGAGATGCATCTCAAAACACGTATGCCATATCCAAATTGTTGAACAAAGAGACTCGAAAAGAGTATATTGAAAAAATACAAGCCGAGCAAGCCAAGCTCAGACAAGAGCATCAACAGAAAGAAGAAAAGATCATCAATTTTGAAGAAGCAAAAGAGAAAAAAATAAATCTGTTCTGATTCGGTGGTTTCTAAAAAATCACCATTACATATTGGAAAGCATATCTTTTATCTTCTTCACAAGTATATCCCACTGATATTTCTTCTTTTCTTCCTTAATATTCTCATGGAAACTATCCTTATCCGCATGTTGGAAAAACCGAAGGATAGCATCTGCTATCTCCTTTGGATCAGGATTCACAACATATCCCACCTTTCCATCCGGAACGATTTCAGGCAAACCGCCAACATTTGTCACCACCATCGGTTTTTCGAAATGATAAGCAATCTGAGCCACACCACTTTGTGTTGCAGACCTATAAGGCTGAACGATTAAATCAGAGGCACAGAAATAAGAGCCGACACTACTATCAGGAACATAATCAGAAACCCAAATGACATTCTTCAAGTTTAGCTCCTGTTCCATCTTCTTATATTTTTCCTCATTCCCATAGAATTCTCCCACCACCAGAAGTTTAATCGGAGCTTCAGAGATTCGTTGGTCAGACATAGCCTGCAACAACAAATCAAGTCCCTTGTAATCCCTAATGAAACCGAAGAAGAGAAGGTAGTTGAAGTCAGCAGACAAGGAGAGGCGTTCCAATGCAGTTTCCCGATCCATTTGAGGTCCATATATATCATAGATAGGATGAGGGGAAACCACCTTAGCTTTAATTTCCCCCACACAACGTTCCACGTCATTCATCACGAAATCAGAAAGGGAGATAAAGCCATCCATAGATTTCAAAAAATAGGGAGGAAGATATTTATCGATGATAGATGTTTCATGAGGAGTCATATTATGAATCAGTCCAATTAGTTTAGCGGAACACTTCCTTTTTATCATCTTGGCGATTGTACCGAAACAGGGAGCGAAAAAAGACATCCAATAAGCAAAGATAACGACATCTGGGTTGTCTTCCGCGATTTCCAAACCTGTTTTCACCCAGTTATATGGGTTCACAGAATTCACCTGTCTGACGATGTGCAACGAAGAAGGTGCAGAACCTGCTGAGAACTGAGTTTTACCAGGAAACAAGAAATTAGGATACTGTAAAGTAAACGTAGCCACATTAACGTTGTCTCCCTGTTTCACAAATTCAGTTGCCAATCTTTCGTTAAAAGCCGCCAATCCACCTCTATATGGATGCGCAGTTCCGACAATGGTTATCTTCATATCTTATATTTTAAGTGGGTTTTATCACAGCCCACAAATCGTACTAACTTTTGTTTAAATGGTGAATTTACAGAGTTCACCTTAAATTATCGGCAAGACAATCCTTTCTTTTCTGGTTCAAAAAATTTCGGACATAGCCATTTTGCCAAGAAAAAGCCGATCAACGTTCCTATGATATCCGCCAACCAATCACTCCACTCACCCGTTCGAGGAGGGAAGAAACGTTCTTGTAACAATTCAATGACACCTCCATATACAATAGGATAAAGGATTCCCCACAAAAACATTTTTTTCTCGTCGAAAGCATATCGTTGACGATAAAGTTCATAACAAACAATCATCGAAAGGAGTACATAGGCACCACCATGCATTACTTTATCTTTCAAATCGAAATCCAAGATGTCAAAATCTGGCATTTTAGGTGCGATACTCAAATACAGGATGACCAGTGAATAAACAACTGACATTCCATAAATTCTAAAAAATCGTAACATTTGTATTTAGCTTTAATTTTTTCATTAACACATATATGAGACCTACTGCAAAGAAAACACCTAAAGTATCAGAGAGCAGATCCATCCATTCGGCCGACCGAGGAGGGAAGAAATATTGCTGCACCAACTCCATCACGCCTCCATAGACAATCGGCAAGATGACACAGATAAAGATGATTTGAAAACGGGAAAGTGTCCCTACATCTTTTCTCCTGTTGGTTTCAAGACATAAGCAAATGGTTAACAATACGTAAGCAAACATATGTCCAAAGAAATCCCTCAAAGATAACAAAGTGATCGGATCGGTTTCGGTTTCACATAAAATACGATTGTTCTCCGATAGGTAAAAAAAATCCGGAACAGTAGAGCGAACGCAAAAATAAAAGATTGCGATAGCCACAAGAATTGAAAACTTATAATTTTTCAGGACATTCATAATCATCTGTGAAAAAACACGTCAAAGTTATAGATTTTAATTACCTTTGCAAAGCATAAATAAACAGAATTAAATAAAAAACGAATAAAATAAAATGAATACAGTTGTTAGTGGCATTCGATCCACTGGAAATCTCCACCTTGGTAATTATTACGGTGCATTAAAAAATTTCATACGCATGCAAGATAGCCACCGTTGCTTTTTCTTCATTGCAGATTATCATTCTCTAACGACACATCCTGATCCTACCCTACTCTATCCCAATGTAAAAAGTGTTCTGACAGAATACTTAGCATGTGGATTGGATCCAGAGAAATCAGCCATCTACATTCAAAGTGATGTACCAGAAGTGGTTGAATTGTATTTGATGTTAAACATGCATGCTTATTTAGGAGAGCTCACAAAAACTGTATCATTTAAGGACAAAGCAAGAAAGCAGCCAGAGAATGTGAATGCAGGACTTCTCACCTACCCAACATTGATGGCAGCAGATATTTTAATTCACAATGCAGATCAGGTTCCCGTAGGAAAAGATCAATTGCAACATTTGGAGATGACGCGTAACTTTGCAAAGCGTTTCAACAATTTCTACAAGGTTGAGTATTTCAAAGAACCTATTGCCTACAATGATGGAACAGAGCCTATCAAGATTCCTGGATTGGACGGAAGTGGTAAGATGGGTAAATCTGAAGGAAACTGCATCTATTTGGCAGATGATGCCAAAACAATAGAAAAGAAGGTTAAGAAGGCGTTGACCGACCAAGGACCAACAGAGATGAACTCTGTCAAACCAGAGTGCATCGAGAACCTCTTCACACTTATGAAGGTAGTCTCTACTCCCGACACCGTACAATATTTCGAGGAGAAATGGAACACTTGTGAAATTCGTTATGGAGATCTCAAGAAGCAATTGGCAGCCGACATCATTGCAGCCACAGAGCCAATACGTCAACGCATTGCTGAGATTGATGCACACCCTGAGATTTTGCACAAAGCAGTAACACGCGGTAAAGAGATAGCTCGTGAAAGTGCATCAAAAACGATTAAAGAAGTAAGAGAGATAATGGGATTCAGAAATTTTTAATAAAAGCTGACCTTTTATCATTTGATATTTACGAGGCGATTGTCAATTCCCATAAGGAGAGGCTTTCGCCTCCTTTATTTTTTTTCACCACAAATCAATCCATGAGACACATGCCATCGGAACAAGACTAATGCATTACCCTTAGGTGATTCTCTTTTCACAAAGAAGCAACACCATAGCAATAATGTAGCCATCCATTTTACAAGTTCCATAAAAAGACGTTTCATATACAAAAGCAAGGACTTTCCTCTTGTTCTTATTTTTTCACTCACTCCAACCCCCTCTGCATAACGAACGATATATTCTCTTGTGGTTCTAGATTTTGGAATAACATGTTGTACCGACACATTAGGGAAATAGAATATTTTGAATTCTTTTTCTTTAAGACGAAGGAAAAATTCTTTCTCTTCCCCTCCTATCATATTTCTCTTAGACCTACCCAATGATGTGTCAAAGAGGCCACAAACATCAAAGCATTTTCTCCGAATACCCATATTCGCACCAATAGGGAAAGAATTGCCTTCAAACAATTTCGTCTCAACACCCAAATCAATAGCCGAAACCCATGAGTAACTCCATTTGGACATCCAGTTCGGCACCCCTCCTTCTTCATAAAGAGG
This sequence comes from uncultured Bacteroidales bacterium, assembly GCA_902784425.1. GTDB lineage: Bacteria > Bacteroidota > Bacteroidia > Bacteroidales > Paludibacteraceae > UBA1181. Next base: position 28,199 of record CACZUS010000021.1, on the reverse strand, counting down.
AGATACTTTACCGCCAAAAGCCATCATATCGGGATGTTGTGATAATTGTTGCATCAGGTTATGCACATACTCTCTCTCCACGAAGGCATCATCATCCAAAAAGACCAAGACATCCCCTTTCGATTCTTCCACACCACGATTACGAGCATATGACAGTCCCTGATTTAATTCCATCACGTATCGGAATTTGGCGGTTGGGTTATTCTCCATAAACCTCATACATTCCGCTTTCGTATTATCCCCACTGTTATTGTCTATCAATACTATTTCACAGCAATCATTATCCTCTATCGAAGAGGACAAACGTTGTAACGTCTCATAAATATATTCGCAACGATTATAAGTACAGATAATAAACGAGACCATTTCATTCATATTAATTTGTTTTCACCAATAATTCACATAATTCTTTCCATTTACGAATGACAACTCTCATATCATACTTAGACAAATCACTTTTTGCCTGGTTTGCCACAGAAGATCTAAGTTGTTCGTCAGACATCAGACGTTTTAATATCTGTGCCATTTGTTGTTGCGATTGAGCAATAAATCCACTTTCTCCATCTTTAACAAAATCGGACAATGTGAGAAAATGTTCTGACTGCAAGCCTACCACCACCACACCATTCTGTTGAGCCTCCAAAATCGTCATTGGCATACCTTCATAACGCGACATGGTCAAAAACAACGATGCCAAATCGTAATAGTGAGCCGGATTCTGGCGCCCCTCAAAACTAATATTTTTCAACCCATAGTCTTTTGCAATCCTCTCATAAACAACTCTGTCAGGGCCATCCCCCACTAACACAAGCTTCCAATCAGAAAAATGCTCATCCTCTTCCATCAACCTCCACACATCAAACACAAAGGAAAGTCGCTTCGATGTTTCATCCATTCGTGAGACCATCAACACAATTTTCTCTTTCCTTCCCAGTTCTTTGTCAACGTCCAAAGAGACAGGATTCGGTATATCAGTGACTAAGTCTTGAGAGATTCCAGAATATTTAACGAACCTTTCCTTGAATTTCCCACTAAGGCAAACCACTCTATCAACGCCCATTGTCATTGTGGCATATTTCCTCTTCATTTTTCTTTCCAAAAGCGGCATTGGAACAATTCGCAACACCAGTTGAGAAAAGAGATTTTTCAAGAGGTCTACAGAAGGACCACATACCATCATTTTCTTCCACAAGAAAGGAATATGTTGCTTGATCAATTCATAACAAGGATAACTATGGAAGGTGAAAATATGTATTAAATTAGGGCAATCTTTTTCTTTTATTCTCTTCAATGCAGGGAAAATCACATTAGCCGTGTGTTTCGACATCACATTATTCAATACCACATCGATATGATAGTGTGTTATGATTTTCAGCAAATCAGCTTCACAATCGTTTAAATCCACATGGATTAAATCGGTAAATTCAGAACCATCACATTCTCCATAAAAGAAAACGCTATGACAATTCCAACCCAGGTCCTTTATGAAAGCGGAGGAAAGAATTGAGACAACATTTTCCACCCCGCCATTCGTCGGCAACGGAGGATTATCTGATAAGAAAAGGACGTTCATGATTTACTATCATCCATATTGTTTTTTATTTCACATTATCTACAGTACTCAAGTTTTCTTCCCTTCTCTTTTTGAAATACCACACGATAGATCCCAAAAAGAAAAGATACATAATTACTATGCAGACAATAGAAATAGTATCACCTTTAGTAATGCTACTTGGTTCAAAAGCAAAACGGATATCATGTTCACCAGCAGGAATGGACAAGCCTCTCAACATATAATTCACTCTAACATGATCGCAGAATTTGCCATCGATATAGGCTTTCCATCCATATGGATAATAAATTTCAGAGAAAACAGCCAACCCATCAGTGGAAGAGTTAGACTTGTATTCAATATATCCTGGCGTATACTTAGTCAATGTAATAGAAGACATAGAATCTCTGGAGAAGGATTTACCATTCAAATAAGAATCAAATGATTTATCCATCACAGCCACATCATGCAGATTTACGATTGACAAAGCATCACACTCCTCATTGGCATTCTGTACGCACTTCACATCTTTGACAAACCATGCGTTACCCATTGCATGAGGATTTGGAATAGCAATCTCCTCCTTGGTTTGTAAAGGAACAATAAAATATTTTGCATTAAGCATATTCAACACAGGGAACAAAGAATCTCCATTACAATATTCCAATCTGCCTCCAGTAGCAGAAAGAGCCGAGAATAATGGAGTGAACTCAGGAGCGATATGTTGATCGATCAAATCTTGGTAACGACGTAATTTTGCAGCACTATAACCACCTATTGATTTGAAATAATAAGAGGTACGTGACTCATTAAATGTATTCGATGCAAGGTTCAAAACTCTATAATGAGTTTTATCCTTCAATATCTCCGCCTCGTAAGGTTTCATTTTAAAATATGACTTCAAACTTTTTTCAGGAGAGAATGCAGAATCATTCATATATCTTTTATTCACTGGCCACATATCAGCCAAGACTAAGACTCCCAAAGCAAGTGCGAAATAGCTCAATTTGAAACTTTTTTTGAAAGCAAATAGCCATGTTAATGCGCCAGCCAAGAATACGAAAATGGCCGAACGAATGCAATCAGACAAGAGCATTGATTTTCTTTCACTTAAAATAGCTGCATTCAACCATTCAGGCAATTGAGAAAGGCTTTTTTCATCCGAAGGTGATGTAAAATCAAAGAAGGCGGCACCAAACATCGCCAATAATAGGCACAAACCGCCTGTGGCTGCAGTCGCTATAATAATGGACTTTTTCAGTTTTTCTTCTTCCATATTCCTTTCTGAAATTCTTTTCAAAGCAAGGAATCCCAACAAAGGAATTGTAATCTCAGCGATAATCAAGATAGAAGAGACTGCTCTAAACTTACTATACATAGGCACCACCGTGAAGAAGAACTTCGTCAAAGACATATAATTATGTCCCCAAGAAAGCAAAATCGATAATACAGTAATGCCCAAGATGGCCCATTTGTAAGGTCCTTTAACAATCAACAAACCTAAGACGAACAAGAAACAAACAATTGCTCCCATATATACAGGACCCGACGTAAATGGTTGTGTGCCCCAATACGTTGGTATGCTTTGACAGAATTGTTTGGCAGTTCTATCATCCACTTTATTCTTTTTCATGGCTTTGTATACATCAGACTTCACCCCAACTTTATAGTTGGATGAACCGCCCATATAATTAGGCACAAGGAAAGTGAAAGTTTCTTCAATTCCATAACTCCATGCAGTTGCATAGTCCAAATCCAATCCATTTGTCTTATTCTTAGCATCCGATTCTTTTACCAAATCTGAATGTCCACCTCTCATCGTCTCTGATACATATTCAGAATTAGCAAAGAACGAAGAAAAGCCCGTTCCTAATCCGACCAAGAAAGATGCCACGAAAATAGCAGTTGAAATAGCAAAATCTTTCCATTTGCCACTTTGTTTGTGTTTCCACAACTCTGCCAACATAAATGCGCCTAAAATGAAACAATAATAATATGCCATTTGAGGATGCGGATAAAATCCCGTAGCAACAAACAGCATAGTCATACATGCGCCCAAAATTCGTTTGTCATTATATATACAATAATGACCAGCCAACACAAAGGCCATAAGTCCCAATGTGGCAGTTTTGGTATTATGTCCCGCTCCAATTATGATGAAAAAATAGGACGAGAATGCCATCGCTATAGCCCCAACAACAGCCAACATCTTATTCACTCGGAATGCTAACATTAATGCAAAAAAGCCTATCAGATACAGGAAGACAATAACAATCGCGGAATGATTACATCCATAATGAGTAATATAATTCAGAGGTGCCATCATATCCAAGCCCACACACGAACCTCCTCCAATTTGATAATTCGGCATTCCAGAGAACATGGAACCCGTCCACCAAGAATGATCTCCCGTCTGATCAGTATACGAGGTCAACTCCTGTCTAGCACCACGCCACGAAAGATAGTCATTCGAAATGATTACCTTGTTACTCAAAGCTGAGGACATATAAACTGCTGAAATAGAACAAAAAACCAATATGGCAAAGATGTAAAATGACAATTTTTTCATCACGCGATTCTATAAATTAAATTTTTAATCAAAAACTATGCAAAGTTAAAAAAAAAACAATCACCACACACTTGTCAAGATATGAAACTTAGTTGATATTGGAAATCGTCAAATTCATATCTTATCATCACTAATAATTTCTATTTCTAAATCCTCCGCCTTATAATACTTTTTCATAAAGGGAAGGTACTGTCGAAAAAAAACGTCATCAGCCTTCTCATCTCTCCAAATGAAGCAATTTGGCTGGATAATATCCACATAACGAGCAAGGTCATGATATCCCGACAAAGTATAAAAAAGAGTTCTCTCAAGACGTTTCTCCTGCACCTTTTTCGAACAAAAAATCTTGATTGTTTTTCTTGTTAAAAACCTAACCGTCAAAAGGATTGTTAAAAGTGTACTTTTTGAGAGTTTATAGAAACAGCTTCCCAATGTCATAGCTATTTCATGCTGAAGTGAAGCCCTCTGTTTTTGGTATTTTTCAGACTTCGATTTCAAATCTTCCACAGAGCCTTTCTTCTTGAGCAGTTTGGCACCAACCACTATGCAACGATTCTCTTTTGTTTTGATGGCACTACTATGTGCTGTCAGCTTTAAATCATCAGAAGAAAGAACCAAGTCATTTCCATTTTCATCAATACAATAAATTTCTTTCGACATCTGGCAGACGCTATATCCAAAAGCAGAACTATTATTGACAATCGCGCCACCTATGGTTCCTGGTAACCCCACCAAACCTTCATATCCAACATATCCATTTTTCACCATTTTTCGTGAAAGTCCAGTTACATTCACACCACATCCACAAATCACGTAATCATCAAATTCCTCCTCTTGATCCACATTTAAAGTGGAAATCACAATATGTAAATCACATGTATTTTGGATGTAGATATTGGAAGTCGCTCCAACTACATGAAACGGAGTCTTATTTTGTAAAAAATACTTCACAACGGTCTTCATCTGCTCCATGTCTTTTGGCATAATAAAGAATCTTCCTATTCCCCCTCTTTTAATCCATGTTTTTGCTGACAAATGAATATTCTCCTCATATGGGACTGAAGAGATTTGTAAAAATGATATTATAGCTTCATCACTGAGTATCATAACAATTCAAAGCTTAGCATTCCAATATTTTATCTATAAACGCAGCCGATTCAATGCTCTTTTCCAACAATTTTCTCTCAACTGATTCATAATCAATCTCCTCAAATTTCATACTATGGATATTCTGCCTATTGATTACACGATTTTTCAACCCAATAATATCCAATAAGTTGTTAACTCTATCCATAATATCAGACTCACCAACATAAAATTGTCTCCGAAACATCAATGAGAAAACAAGTCCATGAAAAGAACGAGAGAAAATGCATTTTGCATATTTAAAGTATCCTAAGAACTCACATATAGAAGGAGTACACTGCTTATAATGAGGATGTCTCAATCTATGTGTTATCATAGAATTACCTATTTCAACTATTTTCACCCCTCCATAATGTTTTGAGGCAATTTCAGCCATCTCATCAATAAGACTATTATCTCCTATTCTGTAAATCAACACATACTCTTCCTTGATTGAAGGCTTAACGGCCAACGCATCATAAGCTTCCTTCTTTAACATCAATGTCGGATCCAAAACGGTAGCAACTGGCAAAGATGTCAGACCCTCAATATATCTCGCCAACACATCTTCACGAACACTAATAAAAGAAAAATTAGCCAGTGATTTTTTGATATATATTTCATCATCCCGATTAAATTGGTCAGTCGACCCACAACTAACCGCATAGGACACAATTCTTTCTCCTTGTTTCTTCTCAAAGTTTCCCCAATACACTGGATCCATCTCAAAGATATTCTTACTCCACATTTGATCGCTTCCAATGATATATATATCATATCTGTCATCAAATGACACAACACCGGATTTATACGAATGCTTCGATAGTTTCAAATATTTGTTTACAAATTGGGAAAACTTATGTTGCCTTCTCAAACGGAAAGGTAAGAAAAGTAGGAACTTTGAAAAGATAGTCAACTTGCCTTTTAACGTGGCTTTTGAAAAGGCTCTGAATGGGAATGTGCTCCAATGCAGGTCGGCCACATCTGGCACATAATCAATCACTTCTACATTCTCACCTCGTTGCGTCAAATATTGCTGCAATGCATAACACTGCAACAAAGCCCCATAATTCGGAGCATAAGAAGCCGTCAATATTCCTATTTTCATTTCTCAAATTGATGTTAACACCACTTATCAAGGATGGCTCAAAACTTCGCATTTTGTCCCGAACAACTTTACAAAGATATAATTTTAAAAAGAATTAAAAAACAGGGGACCCAACACATTTTGACAATAACGCACGGAGGCATAGATCTTTCCATTCTATGCCTCCGGGAGAAATTATGTCAATATCATTTTATTGTCTATTTGCTCTCTTTCTTTCAGTCTCGTCCAATATAATCTTTCTCAGACGCATACTGTTTGGTGTCACCTCTACATACTCATCCTCACGAATATATTCCAATGCCTCTTCCAATGAGAAGATGATTGGAGGAATGATTCTTGCTTTCTCATCAGAGCTCTTCGAACGCATATTGGTCAACTGTTTGGACTTCGTCACATTAACAACAATATCATTGTCTTTACAGTGCTCTCCAACCACTTGTCCTGCATACACCTCATCTTGTGGATTGATGAAGAAACGACCTCTGTCCTGCAACTTATCCAATGCATATGCAAATGCAGTACCCGACTCCATCGCTATCAATGCACCATTGGTACGACGTTCAATTTCACCCTTGTATGGTTGATACTCCAAGAATCTATGTGCCATCACAGCCTCACCTGCAGTTGCTGTCAAAACATTGGTACGAAGACCGATGATTCCTCTCGATGGAATAACAAATTCCAAATGAACGCGATCGCCCTTACGCTCCATGGATACCATATCACCCTTACGGACAGCTACCATTTCAATCACCTTACCAGAAACTTCATCTGGCAAATCAATGGTCAACTGTTCAACTGGCTCACACTTCACACCATCAATCTCCTTGATGATAACCTGAGGTTGACCCACTTGCAATTCGTATCCCTCACGTCTCATTGTTTCAATCAAGACAGACAAGTGAAGCACACCACGTCCGTAGACAGTCCATTTATCTGTTGTAGGATCCTTTTCCACACGAAGAGCTAAGTTACGATCCAACTCTTTCACCAAACGATCATTGATATGACGAGAGGTAACATATTTACCATCCTTTCCAAAGAAAGGTGAATCGTTAACCGCGAAGACCATACTCATGGTTGGCTCATCTATGGCGATAGGTGGTAATGGTTCTGGATTTTCCAAATCACAAATCGTATCACCAATATCAAAACCTTCGATACCTACCAACGCACAAAGTTCACCACATTGAGCTTCACGCACGCATGATTGTCCGAAACCTTCAAACACACGCAATTCTTTAATGTGAACTTTCTTCACAGAACCATCTCTCTTGACCAACGACAAGTCTTGTCCCTCCTTCAATGTACCTCTATGAATACGTCCAATAGCAATACGTCCTACGTATGCAGAAAAATCCAACGAAGTAATCAACATTTGAGGTGTACCTGTCAAAGCACGCGGTTCTGGGATATATTTGATGATGGCATCCAATACGGGTGTAATATCATTCTCACGAGGCTTTTTCCAATCATCCGACATCCAGTTGTTCTTTGCAGAACCATAAAGTGTAGGGAAATCCAGTTGTTCTTCCGTAGCATCCAAACTGAACATCAGGTCGAACACCTCTTCTTGTACCTCTTCTGGACGGCAGTTTGGTTTGTCCACCTTGTTGATGACAACAATAGGTTTCAAACCAATTTGTAATGCTTTTTGAAGCACGAAACGAGTTTGTGGCATAGGACCTTCAAAGGCATCCACCAAAAGAAGAACGCCATCTGCCATGTTCAACACACGCTCCACCTCACCTCCGAAGTCAGAGTGGCCTGGAGTATCTATGATATTAATCTTGTAATCTTTATATCGAATAGAGACATTTTTAGAAACGATGGTTATACCTCGTTCACGTTCCAAATCGTTATTATCCAACATTAACTCGCCTGGCGTTTGATGATCTTTTATCAACTTACCAGCCATTAACATTTTGTCCACCAAAGTTGTTTTACCGTGGTCAACGTGAGCGATAATCGCCACATTTCTAATTTTTTGATTCTCCATCGTTTACTTTCAAAATTTTGAGGTGCAAAGGTACAAAAAAAGTTGGCAAACTAAAAACAGATTTTTTGCAATACGATATTTTTTAAGTTTATTTAATGCAGAGACTAACCGCGGTATTTCTATATATACAGTCACCGAGGGCCATACAAGAAGAAAGGAGGGTGATTGTTTCAGTCACCCTCCTCTCGTATTTTCATTGCGAAACACTATGAAGTTTCACTTATTGTTCATGAATCAATGTAAAGTGACCTAAGAATTGTCGGTCGATTTCTGGCAAGTTGATTTCATACCAATAATCGGTTGCTGGCATAAGATGTCCCATATAGGTTCCATCCCAATAAGCATCTTCATCCGATCCCCAGAACTCTTTAAGCAATTTACCATTACGAGAGAAGATTCTCACACGAGCTTTTGCATACAATTCAATGTTTTCAATTGTCCATAAGTCGTTCACACCATCATTATTAGGTGTCAAGAACTCAGCTGGAGTAATTGGAATAGGTATAATTTCAAATTTTTGAGAAGAGACACAACCCGTTGAGTCTTTTACGGAGAGAGTATGAACTCCGATGAATGAATTGGTCAACTCTCCACTTTCTGGTTGATCTATAGGTTTTTTGTCTAATATCATTGTGTATGGAGCAGTACCTCCCTCTGTATGATATTGAACGATGTTTTCTCTTTGATCCACTGAATCAATTGTCAAATAAGGAGTATCCTTCACATAGATGCGAACCGTATCAGTTGCCTCACAACCAGCCTTTTCATTACGAGCCAACACGACGTAGGTCATATCCTCTGTAGGAGTAAACAATGCCTTACGCTCTGTTCCGTGGAAGGTGTGAGACCAACTTAAAGAAGCATCGGCAGGTCTCAAGTTAGCCACATCAATTTCAACTTGTTCTCCACCACAAATTGTATTACGATTTGATCTTACTTTCAAACGCAACTCTATCTGAAGAACTGTCAAGTTAAAATATACAACGCTATCACAACCAGACACGGTAGTATAGGTTCTTGGATCTCTCACAAGAATTGGACTTGTCGTTGGTTCCTCATAAATCTTATCAAACAATGGAGAACCATAACATATAATCGTATCGATTGGGTTGTTGATGTTCGAATAGTTCGCATTAATTGTCAATTGAAGGCGAGTGATACTATCGCATCCTGAAACCTTACTAGTTGATGTGGATGTTAAAGTATAGACACCTGGTGTCGTATATGTGTGTCCGTCAAATACATAAGATTCACCTTCACAGACATAGACTGGTTCCAAATCAGCTATCACCTTATCCGTAACAATGATTGTTGCATTTTCAATACTATCACAACCAAATACAGACTGATAAGTATAAGTACGACTATATGTTCCGCCCACATCAAAGGTTTCACCCTTAAACTCACTACCTGCACAGATTGTATAAGTCTTGTTTATTGAATAAGCCTCATGGACAATGACATTTTGAACATAAGTCATACATCCTGAATCATCAGAATACTTAATCACATCTGTTGTTGGTGTGTTGTATGTTTTAGAACGATAAGTGGATCCCTGACAGATATGTTCATCAGCCAATGCAATCTCTTTTGGAGAGGTGACATACAACGTTTTCAACACATACAAACTATCGCATAATGTATGAACCTTAGACTTAATCGTGTCATTTATAGGGAATGATGTTTCAGAATCATATGTAACTCCATTATATGATGCACCAATACAGATGTATTTGTCCTCACCCAAGACAGAACGTGGAGTTGTTTTTGAAATCACATAATCCATATTAGTACCCGACACCACATCGCCATCTTGAAGAGACGAAGCATCCAATACAACGCCATCAGCCTCATTGATCACATCATTATGGCACAGATGAACATGTTTCTTATTTTTGGTTTCATTGATTAAGAAGTCGCCCTGAAGAGAACAAATTTTAGAATAACCAGCGCCATCAGACTCAATGATAACACGGTAATAACCATTGTTTACATCTTTATCAAAGCTTGGTATTTGATAGGCGAAATCTGAACTTTGACTGTATGTGCCACTTCCAATCTGTGTGTAATCATCCTCTTCTCCAGTCTTGCTGTAATACCATCTATACACTAGATTAGACATTGATGGGAAGAATCCATTATTCTCGAAACTTGCAGTCAGATTAACTGGTCCATGATACTCGTAATCTCTATCATTTTTTATTGTAACTACTGGATGTAGCACATCGATGGAGATATCATCAATTGCGAAGTCGAAACCAGATGTCTCAGGATCTTCAGCAGCCACAATGAAATATACATAATCATTATTTGTTTCCAAATCAAACTGCAAAGTGATCTCATACCAAGGCAATGTCGTTGCAGTCAACTCTTGTGTCATTGCTTTTGGTACAATCAAATCCTTATATGCTAAGGCTTTGCTCTTTTCACACACATCTCTTTCTTGATAGATACCCAATGCCAAATGAGGCTCTGTTTCATTGTTTTTAACAGAAATATTTGCTATGAAGGCCGTAAACTTAAAGGTTACACCACGGCACAAACCAGTCAACTTCTGAACGAACATAATTTGCTGGTCAACGTTACTCTGCACTGTCTTATCAATCGACTTCGGATTAACGCGCATGTAATAACCACGAGTCACATCACCAGGATACGTATGGTCACTTCCTTTATGCCAGTTGGCATAATTTTCAGTTTGTTTCACCATACAATATACACCATTACCCATGGTACTAGCCGTATATCTCAAACTATCCCCCACTTGATCTGCTTCCAAAGTTGTTGCCGGCGCAATCACTGGATCACTTACATCATTGCCTCCGAAGTCTTGAGTCAAAATTCGAATCCACTCTCTGCCACCATTCTGAGCATAACAAGCGTAACTCATGGTCATCCCAACCATAATCATCAATGCAATTTTATGTAATGTTCTCTTCATATACATATCCTATTAAAATAAATATCTACCTTTTGTTCAAATATATAATTTCTATTGTTCCTTTTCTTAATGAGCCATCCTTCATCGTTACTACATAATAATATACTCCAGGATCTGCCATCTCGCCTCGATGTGTTCCATCCCATCCATTCGATCCTTCAAAGACTTTTGATCCATAACGATCATAAATGATAATGGAATGTCTCTCCATAAATATATCATTCAAGCCATCCTTATCATAAGGAGTAAATGCAGTCGGTAACTTCGTTATTACATTAACCTGAACTAAATCACTAGCTACAGATGGACAAACGCCATCAGACAACGTAACATAATATAATGAAGTATCCTCAGGCATATCCTGAATTATCGGATTCTCATTTAGTGTCGAAATATACAAAATTTTATCTATTTCATCATCATTTTCTGAAATAAATTCAAATTCTTTTTCATCTTTTCCTATTTCTACATTTCGACGGTCATACTCTCCGACCACCTTATACCATATAGCTGACGTATAACTATAAGCTGTATTTAATTGTAATTCAACAACTTCGCCTAACCAAATACGTGGTGGATCATGAGGTTCCGTACTTATGAAGATATCTTGTGGCAAGAATCGCTTGTGAACATTCATCGTGATCGAATCTGATGATTTCAACTTTTCTTGATTAAGCAACACAAGATTTTCTTCTGAACCAAATCTTGCTATGCTATCCTTATGCGATCTTGGTATGTCACCACAAAGCTCTACATAGGTATCTGCTGATGTTGACAATCCACATTCATTCTCCATATAGTAGATGAATCCATAATTCTCCGAACTATATGGTATCGTGTCTTTCTCCAAATCGAACTTCTCACCTTTATACATCCAGCCTTCCGATATGACTGTATCTCCACCCATATTATTTGTACAATATAGGTAATCGTATAATAAAGTAGAATCGACATGTACCAACTCACAAATTTCATGTGTGACAGATTCGAGAGAAATTCGTGGTCTCTCTTTCAAAACCACCTTTGAATATGCTGTATCTGCACACAATGTTGTGGTATCATATGCAATGAAGTAATACCTGTCACTCATCGACATACGAGTCAATGGTGCCACCTCAGTCAATTCATCTTCTATATTGAAATAGGTGTATGGATTTGTACTGAACACAACCGTTGAATCTGATATTTTACCTTTGAAGATATCGTAATAGAACGTACTCTCATAATAATGATAAGTATGATCCCAATCATCTTCTTGCAAGTATTTTCCTTTAGCAAAACGAATAGCTTGTGTATTCAAGTTCAAGACTTTCTCATCCGAAACGCAGGCTGTTGTATCTCGTGCGGTCAACTCTACGACATCCTTCTTTCTAGGAACGTATACATTAATAAATAATGAATCTTTATTACCACACATATCGGATACTCGTACTACTACGTCCGTGCTCTCCTTGATTTGAGCGCCTGCCACTGGATTCTGTTCTATCTTCAGATATGACACATCCGAACAATTATCCTTTACAATCGCAGCAACCGAAACCGAGAAGTCTGGCACCTCAAAGATACATCCCTTGCGATAGATGGAAAGTACTTGATCCTTCCAATCGTCTGGGAAGTTGAACGTTGGTCCAACTGTATCAACCACATGGATAACCTGAATCATGGAATCTCTGTTTCCGCATCGATCCACTGCTACCCACTTACGTGTTATATCATAGGTATAATAGTCACACTTCGATGGGTCACTTCCTTGATTGCTCTCCTCCTTATACGTCAGTGTAGGATTTGGATCGCAATCGGATATTTCAACCTTTAATGCGGAAGGAATCGTATCCGTACATGCTATCGTGATGTCTTTCAATTCAGGAGTGAATGTCGGTGCTTGATTATCCTTCACAAAGATTGTATCTGTACATGTGATGTCATTACTTCTTACATCCAATACATGATATGTACGATAATAGGTCTCATCACAATATTGTGTTCCATCGAACGTCTCTGTCATACGGAATGATCCTTCTTTAATCTTGGCAGGATTAGAGAATCTTCCTCCGGCTTCTTCAAACTCTTGGAACGTCTCATATACCTTTGGCAACTCATCGGCACATGAAATGGTCTTACGATTCCATCCTGCTGGACAATACAACGTGTCTATCAAATAGTCTTCTACTAATATAACTTGATGACATGTCGCTGAATTACCAGATTTGTCTGTATATACCCAATCGATATCTATAGTTCCCAATGGATATGGATCTTCCATCTTCTTACCATCACCACGAACACCAACTGCTATAATCGTATCGTCACACAAATCTATCATTGAAGGAATCTCAAAATCTTTTGCCTTCAACAACTCTTCGTATGTAATTTGAGTCTCAGACTCTGACTCATCCGTGATTCTAACCTTAACCGTATCTTTCAATGCAGCACAATCTGGAACTGGAGGGTTCTTATCCACAATGATAATCTTTTGTGAACAAACCTTTGGTTCTGTGCTGTACGGACTCTTAAACGTCCAATCAATCATTGTTTCTCCTAATGCAAAGGAATCTTGCATAGACAATCCATCTTGACGTGATGCAACTCCTGGCACTTCTGCTTGCGTACATGTGTCTAATGCGATTGGTATCTCCAAATTCAAAGAGTCACCAGGGAATGCACAATCACCAACATGCAAGTTGAAGGTTAAATCAGACAAACTCTTACAATCAAATATTGGTTCGTTCTGACCTATAACCGTCACCGTTTGATCACACTCCTTCGCTACTGCATTGAGTGTAGAATCAATAAATACCCAATGTACAATTAAGGTGTCTCCCACTTTCGCTGTAACATCCTTCACCTCAATACCATTAACATATGCAACTCCCTTGACTTGTGCATCCGTACAAGAATCGGTTGCATACCATGTACCTAATGAATCTTGTAATAATTCTGATGACACCTCACATACTCCCTTTGGTGCCACAACCTCAATTGGTTCCAACTGAGAACAATCAAATGCTGGTGCCACAGAATCCAAGATGTCTATCATCTGTTTACATAATACGTCTTGACCTGCATACGAATATGCTCTGTATATAGTATCTATTCCCACGGTAAATGGTTCGTCCATCGTCTTACCACTCCATCTTGTGATAACAGGGACAACCGTATCACCTGAACACAAATCAACAACCACAGAATCAACAAATCCGATAGCCGCCCATGTGATTTCACAATCTGTTGGAGGTAATACAATGATTGTGTCTGGATAATTTTCACACTTAACTGGCATATCGTTTACATCGCCTACCACAATGGTCTGTTCACATACCTTCACTGGATTTTCCAATGTATTGGTTGTGTCTGTAAATGTCCATTTTACCTTCCAAACGCCTGTAGGTACAACACGACTCCATGTAGTTCCATCTTCACTCAACTCGAATGCATTCTCTCCTAATGATGGAATACCATCAATATTCGTCACACCTGATTGCTCAGGACATGGATGTTTACCTACATGAGTTGGCAACTCTACCAATACCGTACACTCACCCTTCTCCACCTTAAATGTATCTGGATTCAAATCCTCACAATTGAAGTCGATCTCCTGTTTTGTAAGAATTGTAATTTGTTGATCACATGAATCTGAGACAGAAGAGAATGGACTGATGAACGTCCATCTAATTGTTGTAGTACCCACTGGGTATATGCCATACAATGAACCATTATCCAATCTATGTCCCTGACCATATACGGTATCTCCCGTACATGCATCCAAGGCAATAGGAGTATGGATGGTTTGTGCATCCAATGTAGTATCACAACCTTCAATCAAGATGGTATCATGACTAAATGTATCACAATCAAATATAGGTGCTTTATCACCTGTTACTAATACTGGTTGGTAACAGATTTTTGCCACCGCATTAATTGAGGAATCTATAAACGTCCACTTAATCAATGTCGTATCTCCCACGTTAAATACAGATGGCAATGGTCCACCATCGACAGATGAGTATTTACCACGAATCTTTGTACCTGTACAAGAATCCACTGCTACTGGAGTAGTCAATTCTCTCAATACAGCTTGCAAATTAGCATAACACTCGCCTGGTTCTGATTTCAAACGAATTGTATCCAAATCGGCACAATTGAACTTAGGTTCTATATTAGTAAGAACAACAACCGGTTGTACACAGATGGTTGGCTCACTTGAATATGGACTAGTGAATGTCCATCTAATCAAGGTCGTACCTACTCGATATGGCTCATTATACAAATCCCTTCCATCCAAACGGAATCCAACACCATAGATGGTATCCTTCGTACATGAATCCAATGCAACCGGTGTATGAATAGCTTGCGGACCTAATATCGTATCACATCCTGAGATAATGAATGTATCCAACGGAATAGTATCACAATTGATCACTGGTGCAATGTTACTTTGTATGATCAGATTTTGATAACATGTATCTCCAAGCTCATTAATGACAGAATCTTTAAACACCCACATCAACTGATGACTACCAACAGAAACCTTAAAGCTAGAAGTGGCGGTCAATTCACGTCCGTCTTCCAAGTATACACGTCCCAACACAGGTTGTTTCGTACAATACTCTTCAGCTGCAGGCCATGGTTTTGGCAACGAATCCACGATTGCAGAAGATTCGGCTTCACATGTACCAGAAATAGCAGGCACTGTAATATCCTCTAACGAAGCGCAATCAAAGATTGGTTTCATGCTATCCTTCACTGTGATAATCTGCTCACAAAGGAACTGCTGTCCATGGAAGGTGTAATTCCATTTTATCGTATCAACGCCTACCATGAAATCAGCTGCAGTGACAGTCACAATAGTATCTCCATTTTCCACCTTAGTAGAAACGGAAATGTCTCTTCCTGAAGAACGTGTAACCACTGGATCTATAATCTCATGAGAGCACAAATCTACAACTCCTGGCACATCAATATCCATCTCCTTCCATGAAATCTCACAGTCGTTTGGATTCAAACGATATACTCTGTCAGGGAAATCTTCACACTTAACTGGCATCTGATTGACATCACCCACCTGAATCCATTGAGAACAAGTAACAGTATCATTCAAGACTGTAGCGGATGTATCTATGAAGGTCCAAATGATTTCCGTCAAACCTACATAGTAAGATGAATCCATCGACATACCGAACTTTCTAGAGGGCACACCCCAAATGGTATCCACACCTGATTCTGTAGGACATGGATGCAATGCAAATGGAGTGACTATCTTGTCTTTAATGATAGATGCATCCACCGTACATTCGCCTGGATCAACATCCACCTTAATAGTATCCTTATTCAAAGAGTCACAATTAAATATCAACTCTTGTGATGTCTTCACAACGATATCTTGTATACATGTGTCATGAACAGAATTTGTGAAATCAGAAAATACCCACTGAATCTTAGTAACACCTAATGGATATGGTATATTCAATGGCTCTGAATCAGAACGTGTACCTACTCCAATTCTCCAATAATTAGGATCGTCAACGTTCGTTATACATGGGTCTGCCACTCTAGGAGTATCCACAACAAATGTCAACGGATCTGTAGGTCCACAACCCACCAACGTATCTCTTAATGTTGGTGTTAATGTTCCACAATCCAAATCAAAATGTTTGTTACCCTTTACTGAAACCACTTGTTGACACCATGCTGTGTCATGTAAGTTCCATGGACTAATGAATCTCCAATGAATTGTTGTATCACCTGTTGTGAACTTTTGATTCATCAGCTCAATATAAACAAGTCCATTTTGTGTGCTGAAGAATGGTTCTGCCACAACCGTTCCCAAACGACATGCATCAGTTACTGATGGAGGAACCAAGTTAGCAAGCAACGTGTCTTGATTTACCTCACAAGTACCAGGAGCAGATGTCAAATGTACCGTATCATCAAACAACGAACAATCCACATTCAATGGGTTCGTGTGTGATGGTAAAATCCATTGTGGACAAGTGGTCTTGTTTCCATCTTCATCCTTAAACAACCATAACAATTTATAAGTAACACCGACTTCCATCGTGTACTCATCAGGTAACTCCATTGTACCATTTAATGTCAACACACCTGGAATGGAGTCTTCCGTACATGCATCATATGCTTTATATGCTAATTGATTCAACACATTCTCCTTCAAGAATTTGAAGTCCACCTCACAAGAACCTACAGGTGCCTCCGGACGAAGTGTGTCTGGATCAATTTTATCACAATCAAAATATGGAGCCGTATGGTCTAAGACATCAACTGTCTTTTCACAGAATATCTGATTTCCAGATTTATCTGTGAAGACCCAACGCAATAATGTACGTCCTTTGATAAAGACATCTTCATCCCAGAACTTTCTCACACCGTCCGCGGTTAAGATTGTATCATTCACACAGGTCGTATCTGCACCGTTTATCGTACATGTAGAGTCAATATAATATCTTTCAACTACTGGTTCAATCCATGTCTGACCAACATCACCTAAATAATCGTCACACTCATCATGTGCCTTAGGTTCCACGATCAACTTCTTCACATCTTCTGGCTCGATAGCACAGATATCTGCAGATACGGTCAAACTAACTGCTGAATTAACATCACAATCCTCCAAAACAGGAAGAATCTTATCCTTAATGTTAATCAACATCTGACAAGTATCTTTGTTGTTCGCCTTATCTACATATATCCACCATATCTTATGCGGATAGCCCTCTGCCGTAACTGGATATGACAAAGTCAATAATTCATCACCTTCGTATGTGAAATAGGTATGATCTGGTTGAGCAATCTTTGCCACTACTCGTGGAACGATTGATCCGTCACATTGATCATTCAAAGTCATCTCTGTCAATGTTGGCAATCCTAACTTATCATACGGTACGGAACATGTATCAGTTGCATCCACATCTTTCTCAGGATCCTTACAAACATCCTCAACATACGGAGGTGTCACATCCTTGATCGTCAATTTTTGAGAACAAGAGATTGAATTTCCTGATTGGTCAGTGAATGTCCATACTATAATATAGGTAGTATCCTTTTGGAATGCACTATACAAAGCAGAGAGCGTACTATCTGGTTGCAATACATGCGGAACACCCGGAATATCACCATCACAATCATCGGTAGCTGTATGTGATCCCAATGTAGCCTCTACCAACGACTGAGGTGCAACACACAAGTCTGCTGGAAGTTCAATCGTCAAAGACTCCAGATTATCACAATCATCAAAAACAGGGTCTGTCTCATCTGTTACAACCACCTTCTGCGTACATTGTGAGGTGTTGTTCAACGAGTCTCTGAAGACCCATGTAATCGTTGTCGTACCTCTTGGATATGGATCCGTGAAGACATCTTTCCCATCATCACGCGTACCCTCACCTGCAATTCTTCCTCCCGTTGGAGAACATGCATCATCCTCTGTATAAGGAGTAGACAAACCGGCACGAATTACAGACTCAGCTGATGCTTCACAATTCGTTTCTGTCGTTGCATAGATCGTCTTCAACTTAGAGCAATCTACTGCCGGACCTGTTTTATCAACCACCTCGATCGTCTGAACACAAGTAGCCTCATTGCCAGATGCATCCTTAATCACCCATTCCATCGTCGTCTTACCAATAGGGAACGCATCCGTCAATGCTGTATTCGCAGTAACACCAACGTATCCACCCCATGAACGACGCCATGAAACAGTAAAATCAGAGTACTCTTTCGTACAATTATCTCTTGCCACCACATCCTCTGGTGTAGGTTTCTTAAACCAAACAACAGAATCTACTGGCACATAACAATCTGCACCAGCCGTAAATGTACCAGACTTGCTCCAATCTCCACAACTCAACACTGGAGCTATCGTGTCGTTCACATGAATATTGATGACACAGCTATCTAACTGTATTCCACCTTCTTCATTCTGGAAACGATAAATCAATGAGTAGACACCTTTTGTTAACGTCTCTCGAATGATCTCGTCATTGAAATTGTTATTCAACTTAATACTAGCATATGAACATGCATAAAAACTATCCACACATTCCACCGTGCTCGTACCTCCACCAGGGCCTGCAATAGATTTAAACCAACGTGGAGCTATAATTCGTGTTGGTGCTTTATCATCTGCCAAATATGGGTTAGATACCTTAGCAATCGTATTCCATGCAGAGTCTACCAACTCTACCTCGTATGGATATCCCTTATACTCAGTCACTGTAGTCAAACTATTGGACTTTGAGAGGATCTTCTCATTAGAAAAACTAGGATTCCAAGTGTTCCATTTGTTTGCTTGTGAACCCTCGAATTTTGCCCAATCTGTGGCATAATGTTCACACAACAAATCAATCGTCAATGGAACTGGTGAACCTGTTGCACCAGGACCTATACCTGGACCCATACCTGGACCCGCACCTGGACCTGCAGGATTTAATAATGCATCAACATTCACCTCTTGTAGTCCCAAATCCACTATATGATCAGGGAAATAAACTCCTACTCTTTCACATTGTGTAGAGTTCCACAAATCCTCTTCTGCCTTTATAACAGAGTTTCTAAAGTTGAACCATACACCTTCCTGGTTAACAGGTATCATCGCCGTTGGAATACTTGTCTTGTTCAAGACAAAAACGGTTTGACATTGATCATTAACATAGATCGTAGTATCTGATGTTGACGGACAATCCGGTATTGGTGTCGTACCTGCAGTCACAATGATATCTTGCGTACATGAAGATGAGTTTCCGTTCTCATCAAGGAACTGATATGTAATGGTATTCAAACCCACATAGAATTTATGATTCTCCAAATCAGAAATATCATCGATTGGATATCTATTCTCGTTTCCATTAGCATCAGGACCCGATAATGTTGTCACAATAGTTACATCTCCACCACAGTTATCCGTCACCTCCGAAGGATCAATCATTCGAATTCTGTTCGATGCAAATGCTTCAGCCAACGTACCTGTATAATAAACGGTAGTAGCCTGAGGACCAACTCCTGTTGTCACTGCCACACTATCCTTGGATGCATACTCCAAATATTTGTAGCTTTCGTTTTGTGGTTTATATGAATTGGCCGTCACACGAATGGACTCCAACAAAGAGCAATCGAAATATGGAGGTTCCTCATCATTTACAGTAAACGTTGCTTCACAATCCTTGTAAACATTCTTATTGTTTATCTTGTAGAAACGCCAACGTATTTCGTAAGTCTTATCTACATCGAAAATAATCTTATCGAAATCTGACTGAGGTACGTATACGAAATTACCCACTCCTTTTCTTCTGTAGTAAATTTCTGCCGTTAAGACTGCACCTGCACCTGAACAAACATCCACAGCTGAAGGCAACTCCTTCATTTGCGAGAACAAACCTTGAACGGACAAACCGCACTCACCTGGTACACTCTTCACGTCACCTATCGTAGGGTCAACACAAGTTACAGTTGGTGGAAGATTATCGATAACAACAACCTTCTGAATACAATAGGCTTTATTTCCTGAAGGATCTTCAAACAACCACAAGATATAGGTCGTACCTACAAGATAGTTTTCATTCAAACCAATCTTGTTATCAAACAAACTGATGTCAAGACTTTCTGTAGATGGAATCGTGTGAGGATTCGTCACACGTCCCATATAAACTCCTGTGATCACACCATCCACACCATTCTTATCCTCCAACTGAGGTGCCTGTATGGTAGGCAACGTTGTAGAGTGATAATCTGGTTCTGCATCACATCCTTCTTGCAGAGTCAACTGCGTCTCGTATGATGGTATCTCGTTACAATCAAGATTTATAGGCGTCACATCCTTAACTGTCACATTGATCACACAAAGGTCGTAATTACCACAACCATCGGTTACCGTATATGAAATGGCACCTGTTCCAGCAGGCAACGAGAATGTTTTCGGAGTGATAGCTCCAATCTTGCTCTTGGTTGTATTAATCTCTTTTTTGATTACTTCATTTGTAACCGTACGATAATTCAACTCGATTTTCAAAGCGGGATCTGTTTCACATCCTGCTGTATAGTCTGGGAAGGTCCATGGTACATCATAGGTCTTCTGTGTACTTGACAAGGTATATGTCAAGTTCTTATTAGCAGGACAAGAAATCTTCGGCGGAACGATCTTACCTAACTTCCATGTAGTGGATGCTGTGGAAGGACATCCCACACCGTTTATCTCAACCGTAACCGAAGCCGTGTGTTCTTTGTACGTACCATCACAAGATCCCCATTCAGGAAATTTTACGACAGCTTCATCACGGACACCCGTTGCACCATCAATCCATGTATACTTATATCGATCCACATATTGAGAGGTAAAGCCATCTTTTCTATTGGCTATGGCCACCAACATCTGACTCTTATCAGTAGGACACAGTTCCACCTCATCCTGATGCAATGGATCCGTACCCTCCTTGATTACCTGCAATGAAGGTGTCTTATAAACCGTAAACTTCTTTGATATCGGAGAACCCGCCAACTGATCGTATTTATCACCATTGGTACCTGTCATCTTCTTGATTGGCTGAACCGTCACTGTATATTCACCTTCTTCTGCCTCTCCATTTAACATCAAATAGACACTACCACCTCTGGTATCCGATTCGAGATCTCCTCCATCAAATTGTACGGCCTCACTACCGAAGGTCTTTCCTGATGGTGTGGTGAAATTCCATGTATATCGTACATCCAAGTTAGCATCCATTGGGAATACAGAGAACTTACCATTCGCCTTTGTATTCGGAATACAGAAAGGATTAGCTGGACCATTAATCTCCGTCGGTTGCACTGGTTCACAGTTCTTTCCTGTAACATCAAATTCTATGTATTCACTGGATTGACCTACTGTTTTACTATCATATACTCTATATTTTCCTTTACCTAAATCTCTTACAGGAATGTCAACCTTACTCAAATTACTTCTGTTAACATTGAATCCGTCAATAACCAAATCTTCCCATATGCCTGTTTTCTCATTCTTTTTTTCCCACTTATATTGAGAATCAAATGGGAATCCTGCAGCAACAACACTTACACTTTCACCTATACAAGCCGCTGAATTATCCATACATACAGACATGATTTCTGCAGAAACGTAATCCACCGCCATATTCATACATCCCCACTGTTCAAATCGAGGTTTCATTGTGAAAGTTGCACCTGCATTCTTGTTTTGCAACGTAAATTTTCCATAGAAATGAATATCCATTCTATATAATTTTCCTGACTCGAGCTGACAAATACGTTTCAAGTGAACAAAATCAAATGATTTATTTGTTGATTCTGTAAATAAGAGATTATTAGTTTGATCATCATACACCAAAACATCTGCATGGTCTGCATTTTGATAAAAATTACCCTGTGAACCTTCATTTGTCTCCAACTTCACAGAGGCATCACACTTTGTACATCCCACTGGTTTTGAGAAATAGACACGCATGATCATTCGATAATACTTCTCATCCCATATCGCATTTCTATAATTATCATACATTTGAAATTTGAAATGAAACGGAGAATAATTAATGTCACCTCCAGCACTAAACCAGTAATAATTAGAATACCCACCTTCACTTGCACTAGGGCTCAAATTTCCAAAATACTTACTAAAATCATTCGAGATAGCCCCACCTATATTTTGTCCAGGAGTAAAGGTTACATCATAATCCGAAAAATAATTCTCAACTCTAGTGAATTCACTTCCTCCTATGGATACGGAACTTCCATATCCACCACCTATAACATTAAAGTCTGTACCATTGAAATACTCGCCAGTAGAGGTCTGATGACATTTTTTTGCACATTCCGTTTCAACTTCAACTTTCACTATATTTGTCTCTTTCAACTGGCTCTGAGGCTTATCAGGATTCTGCTCACGAATCTTAAACGAAACAGCTTGGTTTCCCATATCTGCCACAAACTTAAACACACCAGAAGAATCTCTTACAGAACCTAACTGATTCCACGCTGCACCATTATTTTCAGATTTATAAACATCCACTACCGTGACTCCACTTCCCATGCTTGTCGCTTGCAATACAATAGGTTCGCCTGGACATACTTTCGCAGTAGAGTATCCATCTACCGTCAAGTTCTGAGACATACCTAACGTCACTTGCATAGCCATTACGACTAAAACACAAACACGCATCCATATTTTTTGTAATGAACTCATATCCGTATGTTTTTTTGTAATACTTTCTTTCATATTTCTCACTTACAACGCGAAAGAAAACCTAAAATAAATATACTTCATCCTCCTCAACAGAAGAAAAACAAACCTTATTTTACATTTTTTCAAGTCCTTTTGCGTCTTCTCTCTAATTTTACTTTTTAATCTTTCGCACCACACAACAAAGACCGATTATCCATACTTTTTTCAAAATACTTATAATCACTCGTTTACAAAGTATCAGCTACTAATTAGTGCAAATATACTTTTATTTTTCAAATATAACAGATGTTTTTCACGTTTGCAAAGAAATAAGCACTTTATTTTCATCGACGAGTTACTTTTTTTTACCGACTAAATCCCCTAAACTACGAACATGAGGCTAATTTTCTCATAAAAAAACAAGAGTTCCCATTGCTCGAAGCAACGAAACTCCTGCCTTTTTATTGTCTATTCACAATATTTTTTTTAAGAATGATTGAATATTATATTATTTTTTATCTGAAATCGTTTAAATTATCAACATAGCATCTCCATACGAACCGAAGCGATATCCCTCTTTTACGGCCACTTCATAGGCATTCATCACCTTGTCATAATCTCCAAACGCACATACCAACATCAACAATGTAGACAATGGTGTATGGAAGTTCGTCACCATACGATCTGCCACTGTGAAATCATACGGAGGGAAGATAAACTTATTCGTCCATCCCTTAAAAGGCTTCACCATTGCATCGGTTCCCACACTACTCTCTATCGCACGCATCACCGTAGTACCAACAGCACAAATATGCTTCTTCGCCAAGTGTGCTCGATTAATAATCTCCGCTTGATCTTCCAATATCTCCAACTCCTCAGAGTCCATCTTATGCTTGGTCAAATCCTCTACATCTATGTCTCGGAAATTACCCAAACCTGCATGCAATGTGATATAGGCAAACTCACATCCCTTTATCTCCAATCGTTTCAATAACTGTTTACTAAAATGAAGACCTGCCGCTGGTGCCACCACTGCTCCCTCATTTTTAGCAAATATCGTCTGGTAACGCTCCTCATCTTCTGGCTCTACTGCCCTTCTACTCTTGATGTGATCTGGCAATGGCGTCTCACCCAACTTATACAACGTCTCACGAAACTCTTCATACGAACCTTCGTACAAGAAACGCAATGTTCTTCCTCTTGAGGTGGTATTATCAATCACCTCAGCCACCAATGAGTCATCCTCTCCAAAATATAACTTGTTTCCGATACGAATCTTACGAGCAGGATCTACCAACACATCCCAAAAACGCATCTCTGCATTCAACTCTCTCAACAAAAAAACCTGAATCTTCGCATTGGTTTTCTCCTTGTTTCCATACAAACAAGCTGGGAAAACCTTCGTATCATTGAATATAAAGACATCTTGTTCATCAAAGTAATCCAATATCTGCTTGAATTCCTTATGTTCTATTTCTCCCGTTTTACGATTAAGTACCAACAATCTCGACTCATCCCTGTTATGTGACGGATAAAGTGCTATCTGCTCTTCTGGCAAATTGAATTTAAATTTGGATAGTTTCATAACTCTTTGTTATTATTGTCGTTACTAATTTTATATGCTTCTGAAATTTCATTTATCTCATTTTCAAACTGCTCCAATGTTCTGCAGTCTAAAAGCGTTACTTCACCTATGCGCGTGCGCTGCAAACCAATCAAATGAGCTCCACTGTTCAACGCCTGCCCAATATCTCTCGCCAACGCTCTGATATAGGTTCCTTTGCTACACACCACTCGTATCTTCGCCTCATTATCTGAAAAGGAAACCAACTCTATCTCATCAATGACCAACGTTTTGGGCTTAATCTCCACATCTTGTCCCTTTCGCGCATATTCATAGGCTCTCTTTCCATTTATCTTAACTGCCGAATAGGTTGGCGGTATCTGTTGTATTGAACCTATGAAATTCTTCAGTGTCGATCTCAACAAATCCTCCGTAATATGTTCCGTCGGATACTCTTCATCGATCTCTGTTTCTAAATCAAACGAGGGTGTTGTGGCTCCCAACTTGAGCGTAGCAACATACTCCTTCGTCTGGTATTGAAAGCTCTCGATTTTCTTGGTGGCCTTACCTGTACAGACAATCATCACACCTGTCGCCAACGGGTCTAATGTACCTGCATGGCCTATCTTCATCTTCTTAAGCCCCAACTTATACCGCACAATGTTGCGCACCTTGTTCACCAAGTCAAATGACGTCCACCGCAATGGTTTATCGAAATACAATATTTCTCCTTCTGTAAAATTCATTCAGTTGTTTTTAGGAAAAAACCATACACAATACTCCCACGATGGCACAATAGATGGCGAAATAGATTAACTTGCCCTTTTTCACAATGTTTATCATCCACTTGCATGCAAGACATCCGAAGACAAACGCAGTGACAAATCCTACCATCAATGCCACTGGAGAGATATCTCCTGCCACTGATGCATAACCATTTTTCACCATTTTCAAGCAGTCTAATAATGCCTCTCCTAAAATGGGCGGAATAACAATCAAGAAAGAAAAACGTGCCATGCTTTCCTTCTTATTTCCTAACAACAAACCTGTTGCAATGGTTGTTCCAGACCTTGACAAACCTGGCATCACCGCACATGCTTGCGAAAGTCCTATAATAAAGGCATCTAACTTTGATATCTCCTCTTTCTGTCGTGGTTTTGCAAAATAGGCAAACGCTAGCAATGCTGCCGTCAAAAGCAACATTATACCAACTATCATCAATCCGCTTCCAAACACTTCCTCTACCTTATCCTTGAAAAAAACGCCTACAATACCTATCGGAATCATTGTGATAAGAATATTCACCATGTATTTCATCTCATCATTCCATTGAAATTTGAGACAGCCCTTCACCAACCATACCACTTCCTTCCACAATATCACTAAGGTACTTAATACTGTTGCTACATGTAACACAATGGTAAACATCAAGTTAGAGGAACCATCATCCAATCCGAAAAGATGAGATCCAATGGTTAAATGTCCACTACTACTAACAGGAAGATACTCTGTCAATCCTTGAATGATTCCAAGGATAAATGCTTGTAATGTATCCATTATAATCTTTTACGTTTCTTTTAAATTCCCTATTAATTCAAGCTCAATTGTCGTTAAATCAATGCTTCTTATAGATTGACAATAGACTATCACCCTCTTTTCCTGGCTTTCTTAAAATAGCATATATCTCAAAAAAGAAACCGAACAAAGCAATCATCGGACCAATAACAGTTCGTCTTGTACTAAACACTTCAGGATTGAAAGTGACTCCATCTTCACTTCCTCCTCCTATCATACAACAAAATCCCACTAGGATAATTACGAAGCCAACACCAATCAGTGCTAAGTTCTTCTTTGGTAATGCATAATCCATATCTTATTTTTTTCTTAATTTTTTACTAATCACGTTAATATGATGAATTGATAGAACTCATCTTAAATGTAATAAAGGTCATCCGCCTTCTGTCTCAAATACTTATTGACAGCAAAGAAGGTTGCCACACTTGTTATCACTATACTACATGCCAACAACACAGCAAACAAAACCCATACGGATGGATCCTGCATGTTGAATATGTCAAATGGCAACTCATCCTTGAATATATGATTCAATAAATAGATGTATATTACAACAAGGACAAAGGCAACTAATGCAATGTACAATCCCTGCTTCATATACGGCTTACGAATAAAGTGACCAGTGGCTCCCACCAACTTCATCGTATGAATCATAAATCGATCGGAATAGACCAAAAGTTGTATCGTGTTTCGTATCAATACATAGGATATGACAAGCAACAATAACGTCGCGCCCAACAATAGCAACGTGACTCTATTGATTTTACTGCCAATCGACTGTATAATCGTTTTCTGATAATCTACCTTCTTGACATATTCCATATTAGTCAGTCGCTGAGCAACAAACATAATACTATCATTATTAGCGTATTGTGCTTGTAAGTAGACTTCAAACATATCGGGCAATGGATTGTAATCCACAAACTCATTAGGATCCTCTCCAATCAATTCACAGGTACTAATAATCGCCTCTTCCTTACTCTTAAATGTGGCAGTTTTCGTATATGGCTGAGCTTTCAAATATTCTGTCATCTTCTTTATGTCCGCCTCACTCGTATTATCCTCCATAAACACATTGATTGCAATCCTCTCCAATATCGTATTGGAAAAATGAGGAGCAATCATGGCAACAGATAAAGTACATCCCAATAGAAATAGTACCATCGATATACTGACTGCCGACGTCAACTTCGAATTAAAGAACTTATATTTCCTCTTTTTGGCCATATAACTTTGCTATTGGACACAATTATCCAAAATTTGTGCAAAAGAAACAAAAAAAACGCACATTCTAAAATTTATTTTTATGTTTTTGCAAATGATGAGTTCTAGAAAATGAATTTATAGAACGTCCATAAGTAAACTTTCTCTCCGTTAAAACAACGAGGGTGTATCAAATTCATGATTTGACACACCCTCGATTCTTATTTTCTTAATTTGCAGTCGTCTCTTACGATGCGATTATTTGCTTCTTATCAATGTGAAGTGACCAGTGAACACTCTATCGATCTCTGGGATATTGATGGTGTACCAGTAGTCGGTGGATGGGAGTGGTCGTCCGTTATAGGTTCCGTCCCACGACTCC
>CACZUS010000020.1 GCA_902784425.1 uncultured Bacteroidales bacterium | reverse complement strand
CGGATGTAACGATTCCATGACACATTTGGCTTTGGCAGGCTGGTCGTGATGAAATATGCAAATCGACCGGCCTGTCAAGTCAAAGTGATTCCCTGAACTCCTGCGGGGAAATCGAAGATTAGCTACGCTGAATCGATGATTTCGACGTAGTCAATCTCAACTTGTCTTTTCTGAAAACTAAATTTGCTCATTCTATTTGTTCAAGCTGTTCACGAAAGTTGAAATACCATAGGGAAAAAATCTTGTTTCCTGACGCTAATTGAGTATTTTTACTATTTTTGCGCCAATAATTCTGTTCTTTGGCTTTGAACGGTTTGTCAATATTACTTAAACTTAATATTATGAAAAAACTATCCCTAATCCTTATGCTCTTGGCTTTCTCCTTCGGGATGAACGCCCAAGTCGAAAAAACCTTTACCTTCAACGATTATAACGAAGGTCAAATCCTTAACGGTCAAGACGGCTGGTACGTCCGTGTGCACAGCGCAGGTAATGGTAGCATGGGTCCCATGTATACCGATTATCTTGGCCACTTCTGGGGCACCACGCCGGAAACACCCACGGCCGACGAAACCCTGGGTGTGTTTTCGCATGCCTCCGGCACCAGCTTTGGCGACATCGCCACGCACGACATCACCCAATACGGCTTCGACTTCTCCAATGGCGGCGTCGTCGAGATCGAATGCGACCAGCTGCGCGAGTGGTGGGGCACCCTGTTCGGCATCGGCTATGACGGCGACGGCGACGGCTCCGTCCTTCCGCCCATCATGGCAGCCCCCAACCACGCCCTCTACGAACCTATCACCCCCAATCCCAACAGCACCCTCCCCGACGGCGGCGTCTATTTTCTCCTCACGGGTAGCGACACCGATCCTCTCTTCATCAAAGGCGTGATTTTGCCCAACAACACTCCTGCCTGCAATTTTACACCTAACGCCACAGAGAAGAATTGGGCCCGCTATAAGGTCTCCATTGACTTGGATGCCAACAACGGCGCCGGTGCTGTCACCCTGTATGCGATGTATGATGTGCCTGGCGGCGAGTGGGAAGCTGTCCCGGAATGCCAAGGTGTCAACGTCGGTCTGACCCCTGGCAGTGGCGACAAGTACGACCCCGCCACATGGCACCACATCTTCATGCTCAACAGCGGCTGGTGCGGCTTCGATAACTTCACCGTTCGCCATTTCCCTGGCGGCTTGACGGCACAGTTCATCGACTTCACTGAAATCCCCGACCAGTTGGTCTACAACGAACCCATCACCCTTGAAGCCAGCGCCACCTCGGGACTTCCTGTGACCTTTGAAGTCATCCAAGGTCCTGCCACCATCGATGGTAACATTCTCACCCTCACCGGCGAGGAAGGCGTCGTGAAAGTACGCGCCTCACAGCCCGGTGACGGCACCCAATGGCAACCCGCCCCTGCAGTGAACCGTTCCTTCTATGTGGTCGACCCCGAGAACTATGAACCTGAGATCACCATCCGCCGTCCCTACGAAGGCACCAAGGTCTACATGCCCGATTTTGAAAATCCTGTGATGGTGGTGATCAGCGCTTATATCGACCATGGCTCCATCCTTAAGTTCGAAGAAGTGAAATGCGAAGTCGATGGACAAGTGCTGACCTTGAAGACCGACTATCCCGACAAACCTGAAAATGGTTATTGGTACACCACTTGGACGCCTTCAGGTGAAGGTTCCTACAACATGACCATCTCCATCACCCAAACGGGTGGCAAGGTCACCACGGCCTCCAACACTTTCGATGTGACCACCGACTATGACGACATGAACGTCTCTGCCCTCAACGGCGAGGTGGTGGTGAACACAACCTATTTCACCGCCTACGGCGAATATCCCTTCCCGACCCATGTCAACGCCTTCAATGCCATCAACTTGCATTATCTGCATAACTGCGTGAACGGCGACTGCAACACTTACGACCACCAAAGCTATCTCCGCGTGAAGAACTACCGTGGCGAATGGGTGGAACTCTGCCGTTACATCACCCCGTTCGGCGTAGAATGTGTCGACGACCTCGACGTGACCGACTTCACCTCCGTGCTGCAAGGACTCGTCGAATTTGAATATTATAGCGAACAATATTCAACCGGTCAAGGTTATAACCCCACGGCTATCTTTGAATACACCAAAGGCACTCCAGAGTATCCTTACGTGGACTTACAGGAACTGTGGTATGGTAGCTATTCGTTTGGCGATTACGAGAACTTGTGCCCCATCCCGATGCGTACAGTCGAATTTGATCCTTGTGTCGAAAAGGCCAAGCTGCAAATCACAACCTCGGGACACAACTGGAGCGACACGGGCAATGGTGCCTACAATACGGGCAATGCTGCCGAGTTCTACCACGCCAACCCCCACAACATCAACATCAATGGCGCAACGGCCTACACTCAGGATCTCTGGCAAACCTGTACCCCCAATCCCGCTGGTTGCCAGCCCCAAAACGGCACTTGGACCTATGCCCGTGCCGGTTGGTGCCCAGGCAGCATGACGATGGTGTGGGACTACAGCCTCGACGACTATCTCGCCGATGGTCACGCGGACGTGCTTTATGAGTTCGACCCGACCTATGTCGACCAATGCCACCCCAACTACCCCGACTGCGTGAGCGGTCAGAACAGCTGCCCGGATTGTACCAATTCCAGCAACCCGCTCTTAAAGGTCTCCGGTAAGTTGGTGACCTACAGCCACAACACCGACATCCTGACGGAAGTTCCTGAACTTCCCGATGTGGACGCAGAACCCTTCAATGTGACCATCACCCCCAACCCCGCGAGAGGCCAGATGACCATCACCACGGACTACGATAAGGGTAGAGCCAGCGTCGTCATCATCAACCCGCAAGGCGCCAAAGTGCGTGGCTTCAGCGTGGAAGGCCAGCGCACCATCGACGTGAGCGACCTGCCTTCGGGTATGTATTTCGTCCACGTCATCGGTGGCAAGATGGTGACGAGAAAGGTGATGATTCAGAATTAAGAACCGAAATACTTAATAGGGTGTTTTGATAAGCGTGTCTGCTTTGCAGGCACGCTTATTTTTTGGGTTAATAGAGCGCATTATTGTTGTCGCATATGTCGTATATATGTATGCGAATACAGATTGATTGTGATTTGTTTTCAGAGAATAGTCCTCTAACATTACACTGTGTCTTTTAAAAGATTATAGCCGACTTTTGGCAAAAATTCACATCAATAGTATTAAACCTTAAAAACTAATCATCATGAAAACCACCCCGAACACCTTAAAACACACGAATGAAGAAGCCTTGTTCTTTGGAATTCCCGTCATGTGCGACAAATCAAGCAGACAAGATTTTAAAACACTCATAGCAAAACTGTTTTTCAATCCTCAAATTACTCCCGAACATGTCATACGTTACTTGGACCAACTGCAGAGAGGAATCATTTCGGTGGACCGGCTTTTGAAACTCATCGACAAAGGTATGCAAGCCCCCCTTCTCTATCGGTCGTCAGAATCCGACCTTTCCGAACTCATGCATGACAAAATCCAGGATTGGACAAATACGTTCGGTGAACTATCTGCATCCGACTGGGCTTATCTTGAAAAGCATTATGGTCTTAATCGAGACACATTGATGGATACTCAAAAGAATCCATCGAAATCAGAATTTCATAGTCCGAAAGAAATGGCAGCACACGTAAACCAAATTGTGATAGGACAGGAAGAAGTGGTTAATGCATTTTCTGTTCCAATCTTTCAGCAGAATGAAAGTTTGAAAAACAATTACCATTTCAGAATTGCATCCCCAATGGTACTGATTGGGCGTACGGGAACGGGTAAAAGTATGATTTGTCAGGAATTTAAACGAATATCTAAATGCCCAGTAATTTACATCAATTGCCAAGACTTTTCTCCGAATTCTTGGAAAGGAGACCAGTTATCCGAAATACTTGTACGCGAAATCAAAGATGGTCATACCATTGACGAACTCAAGTATGCAATCATTATTTTTGATGAATTTGACAAGATTCCAGAATATGACCAAAAGACTGTTGGAGATAAAGAAGATTCTTATGCTAAAGCTAAGATGAATCAGATTATGGGTTTGTTTGATCAAGGGCACGAATTGTTTTTGGGAGATGGATTCAAGCAAGACGGAACAACTAAAGGATACAAACTGCCCGTTGATGACATGCTGCCTATGTTTATAGGTGCGTTCACTGGAATTGAAGATATTATCAGGAAGAGACTAATACCAAATAAATCAATTGGATTCAAACAACCTAATTCTGAGGTAGAGATAACGGAAGCAGAAACTGAAGCTTTGCTTAAACAAGTTTCTAAAGAAGACCTTCAAACATGGGGGTTTAACCGTGAATTTGTTGGACGTATTGGCCGTATTTGTGTTTTGAATTCCTTTACACCTGATACGATTTATAACATTTTGACCAATGCAAAGGACAATATTCTTCAAAAACACATTGATTACTGTCGTTTGCACAATATCGATCTTAGTTTTACTTCCGAAGCCTTGCGTTTAATTGCAGAAGTTGTTTATAAGTCGAATTGTGGGTTCCGAGAGGTTAAGCCAAATCTTTCCTTATATCTCCAGTCATTATACTTTGAAGAACTCAGCGATTTGCCCAAGACGAAAGATATGTTGACTATCAATGTCGATTGCGACTTCATCGCCAAACAACTCAATTTACTCACCAAATAAAATTTACAGCTATGACACCTCCATTTTTTATTGCTAAATCATTCGTAACAAGCATTGCTTTTGATGTTGCCGAATCTGCCCAGTTGTCACCCAATCCCATTTTGCCCACCGAAACGAGCATTCATGTTGAAATCGGGACAAGAAACTCTGAAAACAATATGTACCACCTTGTGGAAATGCAAGTGCATATTTCTGCAAATGCAGAAGATGGTTCTCCTGTTTACAATCTTCTCCTTGGCTATTCCGCTGTTGTTGGATCATTTGATTCCTTTATCTCTGAAACAGAATGGGATGAAATCCTTAAGGTGCAGGTGCCACATGCCCTTTTGGACAACATTCGCTCCACAGTTTATCAAGTGACACATGATGCCGGTGTTCCCTTCATGATGCGTGACGACACTTTTGACAACCCGATACAAAACAATGATGCAGAATCATCAGAGCCACTCATTGACGGGATCAGTGATATCATTGAAAGTGTTTCTGATGTCGAAACTGAGTGTCCTGAATTCGAGCAAGGTGTCTATAATCTCTTTGACGCATTCAGTCAAGACACCTCTAATGACCTGGAATCTGAGAAAATCGATTTTCAGTGGATGATTAACTTCCGTTGGGCTGAAGAAGATATGGAATTGCTGGAAGCAGTCCGAAATTTTTGGGAACTATATTCAAGTCATGCTGGTGACGAACCTATTAAAGATTATGAATCTCTGCCAATCTATAAATGCTACTATTGCTTTTTCACTCCAATCGAATATCTCCATCCCAATTTCGACGAGTGTGACGAATCCATTTGGCCCATCTTGTTCCAAATGCTGTATGGGAGTTTCAAGTCGCAATGTCAGGTGATTGATGATGAGCATGGCCTTCCAGAAATCGAGTTCTCCTATGAAAGTTTTCAGGACAGAACCATCTCTAGTCTGACAATCGAAGAGTTGAAAGAGCTGCTTTCCGATCTTATCACGGAAGCATTGGTTGATATTTCTGTCAATCTGCTAGGTTATCAGAACGAAAGCGTTTTGTCAGAGGAACAATCACAAAACAGTAAATTGTTGTCGGAGCAGGAATTTTATCGCATTTTCGATGCCAATGTGTCTGACGAAAACGCCTCTTTCTTGGGAATGATGTACGAAAAGATAAAAGAATGTAACCTCCAAACGCTTTTATATCAATCTTGATAAGATTATTTGTATTTTTGCGCGAAATAACTCATTAAATATTAAACCAATGGAAAAGAACATCATAGTTTGCTGGAATAATAAAGCAAGTGCAAACGGCATCAAAGATGCTTTCGATGGCATCAATGATGCTGCTAATCAAGAAATCGAAAAGATTAGAAAGCAGAAAAGCGACGTAAAAAAGCATTTTGAGCACTTAATCAAAGAAGCTGATGACCCCAAGCTGATACGTTTGCAATATATCTACGACAAGACGAATGGAAAGATAAGGAAAAACCCTTTGTTTGTTAGTATAATGAATGTCTTTGGGGAAACTAATAGTGTTGACAATGTTTCTAAGCTTAAGACAATAGTTGAGAAACAAGAGAATCAATACAAGGAGAAACTGATTTCAGAGATCACAAGATACAAATATGATATATGTACCAGCTTTGACATGCTTCAAAAACGACTCAACGAACATTCACAAGCTATCGATGGGATTATTGTTCTCTGTGAATTAGAGTGGGATCATGAAAAGTCAGATGTCAAGCCCAATGAATATGCAGGAATCACTCTCGTACAACAATTCATCAGATACGAAAAAAGGATGAAGGCTCCTGTCGTTTTCACCTCCATGGGCTCCAAAGAGACAATCCTTAAAACTAGGCCCGATGCCACAATCATCTCAACGACAGCGTTACAGCATAAGTTCGTGCCGTTCATGCTGTCCAATGTAAAGAGTCTGTTGGACGCTTTTGACGGTATGGACTATATGAAAAGCGACAAACAATTAGATTTCACCATCGAACAATACTGCGACACTTTAGGCATGTTACGACAGATAAAGCACCGCTCTCGTAATTGCTCTGAAGAAGAAAAGCAAATGTTCAGAGAGCAGCTTAGATATGCCATTGGAATTGAGTTCGGGAGCAATGAAGATTTGTTGAAAAAGGCCGAAAACCCTAGTATAGACCTGGAACAGTTTAGCATTACGCTTATCAACAAACTTAAAAAACAACAAGAATATAAGGGCCAAAAAACTATCAGTGATTACACCTGCGATTCTCGCGAGAAGCAAATTCCAATCCTTTTCCTTGAAGACAATGAGAAAGATGATGACGCGAACCGTTTTGTCGACTATATAGTGAAAAAGAACAAAGAAAAATCCGCAAATGGCCAACTGTATTTGTTCAGGGAACCGATTGTCGTCAGAAATGCAGTTGACTTCTTTTATTCCTTTGAAAAATTAGAGGATGAGGCTGTCCCATTCAAAGTTGTTGTCTGTGACATTGAAATATGGGCCAAAGGCGAGTTAGTCGCTCTAGGTTTCGATGTTATCGAAGAGGCCAGATGGCGGCAAAACTCTCCCACCATGTATTACATCGCGACAAATGTGACACGCGATCTACACTCTCGTCTCAAAGGTTATTACAATGACAGCCTGAAAGACATCCGCTTGAAAGAAGACATTTTTGCTACCGACGAGTCAATTGACAAATTCCTTTACGGCATCAAAGAAGCTTATCAGAAAAACTCAACAGATCTTGCACCATTAGATGAGTATAATTGTTGTAAAACATTCAGGGAAATGTATAAATATGTGAAGAAAGTGAGTAATTATGGTGAAAACATAAAATTGAAAGCTGTGAAAGAAGAGGTGTCCTGTTATTATTACATTAATAATTATAGGGACATGGAAGATGCTGTCAGAATGGTTTCATTGGAGTTGATTAAGCATTTTCTCAAAGAAAACGCTAGTTGCTATCGTAACGATTGGGTGTCTTATGATAAAGTCTGCACGAGAACTAAGAATTATATCGGCAGATACATTGGACTGGGAAATAACAGATGCGAGATGAAAACAAAGGTCATCCAAGGCGAGCAACTCAACGCAACGGACATTAAGAACATTATTAAAAGGCTAATACTTAGGAGGTTTTTCTTGTATGGAAGGCTTTTTGTCAAACATTATGACATCATGGCACAACTCATCAAAGCCGACCCTAGAATCAATGACATTACATTTTATGATGAAGATTTAGTTTGTAGAGCTATAAGTAGTGAATATAGAGATGGAACGTCTAATAACCAATCCAAATGTTTAGAGGACCCGTTGCATTATTCTATTGAGTTTCATTGTAAATATGATCTTGATGACAGCATTCAACTTACAGACGAGGAAAAATCCTTTGTATATGCCATTGAAAGGAAAGGGGCTGCCGCCTTTGATTTTTCATCAGAGGAGAAAATCGCTCAGTTGGATTTCGATTACTAAATTCCCCTAAGCATTACACTACCCCCCAGAATAGCCAAGTACTTAATTTTGTGCTCACAGTTTACGTAGTATTAACAACTAAATCTTTAGAACAATGAAACTCAAAACAAAGCGCACGATGTTGATCATCAGAAAGTACTTGTATGTCGTTTGTTGCGGCATAGTTCTCTTTTTCTTAGGCTATGGCCTCTCTTGGGCTGTTAGCTGGGGCATGGACAAACACGAAGAAATTAGGCTGAAAAAAGCCGGCAATTTTCTGACGGAAACTCTGAACACCCGCGATGCTAAAAATGGCAGGGTTGAAATATTCAACAAAGAGCTTAGAAAAGTTGTAGGTTGTTACGACAAAGTATATGCCCAAGACTACGGCAGCTCTCTTTGTGAAATCATGCTCAATTCCAGCGAAGGCTCCGTAATGGTGTGCAATGACAGCCTGTATGGGTTCATTGACCCCGTTTCGGGCAATGTACTCGTGGAACCTCAGTATATCATGGCTTGGGAAAGCGACCCTATTAGCGGACTGGCCGCATGTCTCAACAATGAACTAAAACTGGGGTTTGTCAATGTCAAGACCGGACAGGTAGCCATTCCCTTCCAGTTTGAAATCGACTCGGCTTATCTCCGCCATGATTATAGTGAAAACTATCAATACTTTGACTTCGTGTTCCGTGGTGGCTTGTCACTCGTTCCTGGTCTTCATGGCAAGGTCGGAATCATCAATGAGGCTGGCGAAATCGTTTTGCCCGTTGAGTATGACGACATTGAAATCAAAGATTTCGGAAGCCCAAGCCGTCCATGGAGTGACAGTTGGTGTGAGTCATTATCTCCTGGCGTGTTGCATCGCGACTATGATAACAGCTATGATTTTGAGCAGCCCGTCATTCTGGAAAGACGCGACTCGATAGGAATGCCCCATTATGGCTTGTTCGACAAGAAAGGCAATATGACTGTCTCCGCCATTTATGACCAGATGGCTTTTGTTGACACCTACGGCAAAGTGTTGATTCTCTGTCAAAAAGATGGCGTACTAAGAGGCATTGACCAAAACGGAAGCCTCATGAGCGATTTCTGCTTTTACGATGACTGTGCCTATGCTGACAACGTCTATGTCCTTAGAGATCCAGAGGAGAACGTGTCACCCTACATCCAGTACAAGGCCATAAACGGTTATGGCGTTATGGATGCCAATTTCAGGGTAGTTGTCATGCCGAACGATTATTGGGATATTCAATACCTCGGGAATGGCCTTTTTGCCTGCGCAAGTAGCGAGAATTACAGTGTTATCATCAAGGATGGTGCCAATAACAATAATAATTAATTAAATAGTATTGAAATGGCTAACGATTTGAACAATAGTAAAGACTTTACAACCGTTTGTCTCAAGGAGACAACCGACTCCGAAATGTATTTTCATTCAAAACACAAATCCGGTTATGGACTTTTGTTCAAATCGAGTGAGCGGACAGTAGGTTTGTATTGCATGGGGCTTTACCAATGTGACTGCCCGAGTCAAATAATCATTCCAA
Source organism: uncultured Bacteroidales bacterium (assembly GCA_902784425.1). Lineage (GTDB taxonomy): Bacteria > Bacteroidota > Bacteroidia > Bacteroidales > Paludibacteraceae > UBA1181. The sequence goes on along the minus strand of CACZUS010000020.1, from coordinate 29,730 downwards.
AACATATTGATTGTAACGGAGAAATCTACCAAATTAAGGGAATTGCATCTAATGCATTTGAAGGATGCACTAATCTAAAGGCTATTGACTTATCTTCCGTTACCGAAATCAGAGAGAATTCCTTTCGAGGATGTTCAGAACTGATGGAATTGAGTTCGACATCAATAGAATCAATTGGCGATAATGCGTTTGAGGGTTGCACAAAACTGTCAACTGTCGCCATTGATATGGTTGAATCAATTGGCAATGAAGCCTTTAAGGGCTGTGTGTGCCTAACAACAATTAGCATAGAAAATGCACGAAGTATTGGAGATAATGCCATGGCTGAATGTCGTAACCTTAAGCAAATAAGCATCAACAACCCTTCTCTTTTGAAAGATGCAGGGGTGTCGAGCGATATAGAAATGGTGCATCCCTATCTAAATAAGTTATCTGAGCATTCCGGACAGGAGCTCAATATGCCTAAAAAACCAAGTTTTGTTGACTATTTTGCCGAAAGGGCATTTGCTCCGATTGTTGTTGACTTTGCAGATGGTTTGGACATAATCTACCCGAAAAGTTTTAACGGCACATTGTATAATTCCTTACGGTGGTTTAAAAACTACCTTATGTCAACGAGATTTGGCTTTGTCCAATGCCTTCATATTTTCAACAATATAGGCGAAAACCAACCTTTTAGCATCAATGTCTATGTTGATTATATAAACCGCATTGTAACAGACAAGAGACCTGATGAAAACAAAAACAATCCAGTTTTTGACATGGATTCATTGATTTATATTTTGAAAAACAACAAGCAAGAGTTTGCGCCGGTTGGTAACATTGTTGAATATTGCTGCTATAAAAGCGAACCTGTCTTACCTCAATTCTATCCAATAATAAGAAATCACAATGATGGACCAAATGATAGACCGATTGGAGAGAGTATTCATTTTTTGGGTAAACTAGGGGACAGCGATACGAATGAGATAATTGATGCGAAAAAAGACTATTTTATGGCATTGAATTCTTATTCCGACGATGCCATCACTAATTTTTTCTATATTGGTAATTATGGCGAAAAGATGGATCACGATTATTCTTTATGGGCCAATGTAGGCATTAACAGTACAAAAGTTGCAAACAAAGAATGTATTGTGTCATATCTGCGACAACTCAGGCAATTCCTGAACAGACTTTCAGCTCAAATCCAAGCAGGTATTAGGATGTACAAGAACAGGGAGAAGGCTGTGGGTGCCGCCGTTAATCAAGTAAACAATAGAAATTTAAGCCACAACATCGGCTCCCATGTCCTAAGCGAATTCACGGGAGATAGTTTTTATCGGAGTATTAAAAAACTTGCATCAAGTGATTATGGTTTTAATCCTATCTTCAAGATAAAAATAAAGAGCGGACAACAACTGGCCTACTTCAATAGATACATGAAGAATCGTATGGATTATTTGTCGGAAGTGACTTTTGGAGTGCCGAGCATCTTGGTTGCAAAAAACTTTTATAGTGATGTTTTTAGAGAGTTGGATCAAGTGAGACTACTGCTCAACCACATCGCAGGTGTTCAAGGATTTGAATACAAATTCCAACTGTTCTATAACGGGAAACCCCTAAATGGGCAGAACGACATTGCTGTGGCTTTCCCAAGTGACGTGTTGGCCAACCAGGCTTTTTATAACATCATTGAGAACATTATACGTAACACGGCAAAACATGCTTCAATAGGTCGAAGTGAGAATGATCGTGTGACGTTTACAATAGATTTTTTAGATGATTTTTCAGAAGATGGCGACTTCCCAGAATATCGTGAATACTATTGTGTTGAAATTGACAATGGAATAAAAGAAGACAATATAAAACACTTGGTTGAAAAACAAAATAAACAAATCAATGATTCTATTATTGACGAGCACAACAATCTGCGCACCCGTGGTCTTGGTTTGATTGAAATGGAAGCTTCGGCAGCTTTTTTGCGTCAAATCAACATCTCAAAGATTGATTCGTATATTTACGGTTTTAATGATAATGATGAATACCATAATGACGAGCATACAACCCTAACAATTCTTAGAGCGATAAACAAAGGTGGGAAACTAGGGTATCGCTTTTTTCTGCCAAAGCCAAAGGAAATATTGCTTGTAGGCGATTGGGGTATCAATCCCAACCAAAAGGCATTGTTTAATTATGGCCTTCTTATTGTTGGTACAGACCAGTTTGTTCAAGACATGAAATCTGGCAAATCGTATGCACACCAGTTCCTGGTTTATAATGATAGCATCACCAAAGAAGCAGAAGAACTTCTTTCAGAAAACAATGTGTGCAAAACATTACTACCAATACGCAAACTAAAGATTAGCCGTGATGAATCGGCTAAAATAACTAAAATACTTGTTGGCATCGATAAGGATAACCCTATCCCGCAATTGAAAGAGTTAGTATGGGATCATTATTATAAAACAGAAATTAAACTAATAAATCCCAACAATTCTAAGATACGCATCGATGGCAAAATCGATGTTGATGATGATAATGGGGAACCAGTCCCGAACCATGTAGTCTTTCTCAACCATGGAGACAAAAACAATCATCAAGTGAAATGGAAACAAGCTCTACATTACAAAGACGACGAAATAATGGAAGCCTGGGTGGAAAACCTTTCCAGTCATTCAAGCGCAAAACTACCAGGGTTTCAAACCCTTTCTGTTGGAAAAAAAAGACCAATTGTCAATTATTTGAGAACAATAAAAATAAAAAAAGATAAAGATGCAAAAAGGATAAAACAAGAAATATTTGAGGCTTATCACAACCGCGTGGTTGTAATAGACGAGAGAATCCAAAAACATCAATTGAAAGGCGTTGAAGGCAAGTCGGATGCCAAATGTGGAGGTCCTATTCCTGTAAGTGCATTATTTGAATCAACCAACGTGCTTGTTCCCAATGCATCCTCAATCCCTCTTGCTCCCAAAGATTTTAATCAAAGTCTTATTGAGAAGGTTGAGGAGTATATTGAAACGAATACACGAAACGCCATGGTTTTAATACACTATGGCATCCTGGAACGAATGTATAAAAACGACGAAGACCTTATTACCAAAAAACTCAATAAATGGTCTGGCATGGCCAAACGATTAGTTGTCACAAGCGGGCGTGGTTCCCACTCTTTGACTTTACCGCCATCTGTTTGTTTTGCCGATCTGTCTTCGGTTCTTTATGCATTTGTCGAAAACAGAAACAAGTACATCATCAATTATTTATTACATCAAGCAAGAAGGAAAAATGAAGAGAGTAGTGTTATTGACTAACTATTATAGTTGGGATTCGGGGATGCCGTTCGAAATTAGAAAACGAGTTAACTGGAACGAGGATTCATACCCTAATGAAGACAATCCTATAGCGAAATGCGTTACAAATAAAGAATACCGTATTATTCTGCAACCTGTTGCTAATTTGTCAGCAGAAGGATGTTATCTTGTGTTTGATGAGATAAGTAAAGCTTCGCTGCAGGTATTGTTTGACGATTGTGAAAAGAAAAAAGAACAAACGTTTGTTCTTTTTCATTCTCAAGGATTCCATAATACGCAAAACAAATTCAACCGGTGGAACTATCTTTTCCCTTATGGTGGAATGCACGAAGAAGGGTGGGGTAATTCTTATGAACCAGTATTTGATATACTTACTGATTCGGAAGGTGACAAGCTGAATCGAATCGTCAATTCGGTTTTTATGCCCTTGGTTATTCATGATTTTACAGAAAAATGCCTCGTACCAAATAAAAGAATTGAACTCGTAAACTCGCCTTCTTACCACATCCTATGCGAACAAGGTTTCAAAAACGAGTTGGATGCCTTTCTGAAAAAGTACGAATCATGTCAAAGCAGTTCCGAATATGCCGAAGATTGGGATAGGTTAAATGACCTTTTGAAGGGAGTTAGTGAATAATAGTGTATTTTTGCAGTCCAAAACATCGCGCCAAGACAATGCTGTTGAACGCTGAAATAAGGGTTAAGGGATTCGTAGCATCAAGATACAACGTCCTGTGTTCCACGGAAAACGGAATCGTTCTCCTATACAACTTATTGTACAAACAATTGGTTGAACTGGATAACGAAGACCTTGTCATAATTGAACGTGGTTCCATTGATCCTGAAACAGAGTTTGGCCGGATGTTGGTGGGAATGAGATATGCCATCCCAGAATCCGCGAACGAGTTGGACTATTATAAGTTCCATTATAACAGGTCCCATTTCGATCAATCTGCATTATCTCTGTCCATTCTCACATCTTTGGCATGTAATTTGTCATGCCCTTACTGTTACGAAAACAAAAACGGTTTGAGCATGAAGGTAACTACTGCAAATCAAGTCAAAGATTGGGTTGTCAACAACCTTGACGGGAAACGAATGCTTTCCGTCAATTGGTTTGGTGGCGAGCCTCTACTTAACATGAAGAGCATCGAAATGCTGTCCGAGGCTTTTATTGCTCATTGCAGTGCTTCCCATATCGATTATCAAGCTGGCATTACTACCAATGGATGTTTGTTGACCCCCGAAGTGGTTGAAACATTGGAGAGATGCCAGGTGTTCAACGTGCAGGTGACTTTTGATGGGTCTGAAGCCTATCACAACAAAATGAAGCGTTTTTCCAACGGAGAGGGGTCGTATAAAAAAAATGTAGAAAACATCGTGAATTACTGCACCCATTCCAAGAGCCACCTCCCTCTGAGGATAAGGGTGAATCTATCTGATGAGAACTATGAATCCATCGAGACACTCCTGAACGAGTTGCCCGATGTGGTAAAAGAGCATTCCTCCATCTTTTTTAGATGGATTTATTCCACCGAGACCTCTGGTTGGAAAGAGTTCTCTGAGAAAAAAGCAGGAAGTTCTCCCTACAAAGGTATCTTTGCGCTGATAAAGATGGCGCATGAAAAAGGATATCATGTTGAAAACAGGTGCGAAGCGGTTGACTTTCGATTTTGCGAGGCTGACAATCCGGGTTACTACACGATAGACCCCCTTGGAAACATTTATTTATGTGTCCACGACTACAAGCCGGAAGTCTCTGTCGGTCATGTGCGTGATGGGATTCATCAATCAAAAGAGCCACAATACCTGGCCTTTAGAAATGTCTCGGTGCTGGACGATAACGAATGTTTGCAATGCAAGGTGTTGCCAATATGCAATGGTGGCTGTAAGAAATTCAGGTTGGAAGGCAAAAAGCAATGCATCTTCGAAAAAGACAACCTAGATCTTTATGTCGAGAATATTTATCATAGAAATACAATTGTTTAATTCATTAAATATCAGAGAAGAATGAGAGTAATCAAATCAAATCAATCACTGCAGGGCCGTTACACCCAAGGACAGCAAGGCTTTTGTTCAAACGTAACGACAACAAGCATTGGTCGAACTATCGATTTTGAAACCAGGGTTGCCCCTGACAGGTATGTATGTTCTTGCATATCCGAAAAGTAAAGGCGCAGCGTAGTTATTGTAATGACCTGGGATGGCCTTTGTGGGCCATACCTCAATATACCGTCAATCAAACGGCATCCCTTTGGGATGCCGTTTTTTTGTTTTTACTCTACGGTTCAACTATCCACCATGCTACAGGATGCCTATCTTTGTCGCATCACATTTAAAGCTACCACAACATGGCAAAGGTGAAAACAAATAAAATCATGCAGTCAAACTATCGCATTGACGATATGCGCACGGTCTTTCATCTGGCAAATTTTCGCGCGACAAAAGACCATAAAACACGCTATGGATAGAGGGTTCAAGGTAAAATGGAAAAAGTATGTAAAAGAAGTAATGTATGATAAAATCAACTATCAAACCTAAAAACGAGTTCCACCTGAATTGCTGATATATATGAGGATGGTGTTACAAGGGAATACTGGGCAAGCACTATAATGATTAAGCAGCCATGCAAACCAATGCGCAGATCTGGTTGCAAATCAATAAGTATCAACATAAGGGGAAGTAGAGAAAGAAATGAAGTGGTTTGGATTAATTACCAAAACATCAACAACTTGAGATAAAACAATTGATTTGTATAGAAATTATTGCACTTTATTAATGAGCATTTGGGAAAAATGAACTACTTTTGCAATCTAACTTTATATTAAAAAACCGAAGAGCCGATGGGATATAACCGAGCCATATGAAAAGTGATCAAATCTAATGGTGAAATGAGGTTAGAGCACATAAAAAACGTGATTGCTCAAAAACAGATTGCTGGTTTTCGAGATTGGGATGATAACTGGAGTGATAGTTGGTCAAGTGATAGTTGGGGAGATTCATATGGTTAAGTGTATTTTCTATACTGTATTGAATATTGTAATGATTCGTGATGAACAATTTCTGTAATAGAGGAGATTATATTACCCCTATTCTCAAAGTTACCGAGAATTGCAATTTTTCATGTGATTTTTGTAGGTATCACTTGAATAACCGCAAAAGCGTAATGGACTTTGAGACATATAAAACTGTAGTTGAGAAAGCATGTGATTATAATGTTTCACATGGTTGGATGCATTTAAATGTTATCTATCACGGAGGGGAGCCTCTGCTATGGGGTATTCAAAACTTTGAAAGAGCTATTGCTTTTCAGAATGAAATGAAACAGAAATATCCAGGCATGTCTTTTATTAATAATATTCAAACTAATGGTTCCTTGTTAAATCAACAATGGATTGGCTTTTTAAAAGACAATGCTTTCCATATTGGGGTTTCCATTGACGGTCCCGAAGAGATTAATTTCCACGAAAATAAGGGAGGCAACCAAATCGTGTTGCATAACATCCAAGAATTAAACCAAGCTAAATGTAATTATGGAATACTATCTGTGATTACGAATGCTCATAAAGGGATGGCCGATAAATACTATGACTTTTTGGTAGAAAACAGCATTCATTCTGTCGGATTATGCTATTGCATTTATGATGACAAGAAAGGACTTACCGTTGATAATGATATTCTGTCTGATTTTCTGACGAAGTTGTTTAATCGATACTATTTTGGGAATTATCACCTGAGAATAAGGGAATTTGAATATGTAATGCAGTTGTGTTTGGGAGCAACGACAAATGCCTGTACATATAGTAATAGGAACAAGTGCGGATATGCATTATCAATTCTTCCTAACGGAGACGTTTTTTTCTGTGATCCGTATTCTTTCGACACAAAAGCATTAGGAAATATTTTAGTAGAAGATTTTTTTAGTATTCATTGCTCAAAAGAATTGACTACAATTATTAATGATGCCACAGAAAGCGCGAGACGCGAGTGTGATCATTGTGAGATTCATGATATTTGTGGTGGAGGATGTTATAGGCATGTGTTTTCCGATGGGAAAAACGCTTTTTGCAAAACCTTTAAATCGTTGTATCCCTACATTCAAAATACGATAAGTAACCGTAAATAATGTGCCGCATGTGGACGAGGCGCAAGATCTAAAATTCAAGGAATTATAAGAATAGTTGGTGGCTTTGCGGTAATGATGTCGATTTTGTTTTCGCTCTTGCGGTCCCACCAACAGTCGACGTTAACCTGTTCACTCGCCGAACTCTAATTCCCCTATTCTACTCTAAGCCCATAATCTTAGGTCAAACTATCTTTACGCAGTTTTTTTGTCAAACCTAAAATCGCATGAACTATGAGCACAAAAACAGAAAGCAACAACACGGCCCAAGGCCAAAATGTCAATGAGAATCTAACAACTGCAAAAGCCTGGCACATATACTCGCAGTATAAACTTGGGCTATGTTACGAGGAAGGAATAGTGGTGCCGCAAGATTATGAGAAGGCCGTAGAGTGTTACAGCAAGGCGGCAGAGATGGGTCTTGTGGAGGCCCTCTATTGTTTGGGATTGTGTTACGATGCAGGAAGAGGTGTTCCCAAAGACGAGAAAAAGGCCGCGGAACTATATGAGAAAGCCGCCAGTTACGGATGCTCTGAAGCGCAGTTTGCTTTGGGACTTTTATACGACTATGGCTGCGGAGTACCACAAGATTACAAGATAGCGGCAAAATGGTACACAAAAGCAGCGGAGCAAGGTGAAGCTTTGGCGCAGTTTCGAATAGGTTGTTTCTATGAACAAGGCCTAGGCGTAAAAAAAGACAGTAGAAAAGCATCGAAGTGGTACACAATAGCCATGGAGTCTTTCTCTCAAGCCGCTGAGCAAGGCGATGCGGACGCGCAACTTCATTTAGGATACGGCTACAGTAGTGGCCGAGGCGTTACGAAAAACCACAAAAGAGCGGCCGAATGGTTCGCAAAGGCTGCTGAGCAAGGTAATGCAGTTGCTCAGTTTGATTTAGGGGATTGTTACGAATTCGGAAAAGGAGTGAAACGAAGCTTTAAAACGGCAATAAAGTGGTACATAAAAGCTGCACAACAGGGAAATGATGATGCATGTTACAGATTGGCCGTTTTCTACCTGGAAGGGCGCAACATTCCTCAGGACCAAATGGAAGCTGTGGAAGAGTTACTGAAAAACATGATGAATAATTTGGAAAAATAACGGCAACTTTATTTATTTTTGTTGAAAATAATATAATCATGAAACCTCAACACATCTTATTTGTTACATTGTTGATGTTGGCCACAGCAGGATGCTCGCCCACAGCGAAGAATGAGCCTAATAAAAGAGCCGAGCACGTCCCCGCCAACGGTATCTACTACTGGAAAACGATCTTTGACCTTAATGAGACCGAGCGGAACTTCCTTAAAGAGCATCACGTGAAACGGCTTTATCTGCGTTTCTTTGATGTAGTGCCTGCTGAAATAAACGCCAAAAACAACTTTAACTTTGAGGCTGTGCCCAATGCTACGATTGCGTTTCGAAGCGCCATTCCTGACGATGTCGAAGTCATCCCCGTGGTTTACATCACCATCGAAGCGTTGCGTCTAATGAGTCATTCGAACGAAGACTATGCCGGCCTTATTGCTGAAAGAGTGATGCACATCGCCGATTTCAATGAATTGGGCGACATCCGTGAAGTACAGCTCGACTGCGACTGGACACAACAGACCCAAGATGCCTATTTTGCTCTCTGTCAGGCAGTGAAAGATAAGCTAAAGCCTCACGGTATTCAGCTCAGCTGCACCATCCGGCTGTGGCAGCTGGCCTCTGCCTGCCCGCCCGTTGACCGTGGTGTGCTCATGATGTACAACACGGGCAATATTACCAACCCTAAAACACAGAATTCCATCCTTGATCTTAACGATGTGAAAGCCTATTTGAACGGCAAACCCTACGACCTGCCTTTGGACTTCGCCTATCCCACCTTCAGCTGGTACGTGTGGTTCCATGACAATACCTATATGGGACTTTTTCACGATCAGCCCGACACATCTCTTATCGAAGAGGGTGATACGGTGCGCCAAGAACAAGTGGAGTTCAGTGACCTTCAGAGTCTCGACAGCCTTGTGCGCATGAAACTGTCTGCTGACAACGCCTCAATTATTCTTTACCATTTAGATTCTGCCAACCTTTCAAATTACAGCACCGATGAAATACGCCAGATTTATCACCACGATTAGCCTATTATTTGCCTTTGTTCAAGCCCAGGCTTGCGTAGCCCCTTATTATTCACCTTCGGAGTATTACCTGTTTCATTTTGTGGACTTGCCTGACTATGCTCCGGAAAATTTCAACCTCTATGGCAACGAGAACTGTCTGCTGTGGCAGCAGCAGACCTCGACCTCCATCCCCTTGGAGGATATCTATCACTTGGTTTATAAGTCCGATCTGAAACTGCTTACCGAGCTAAAGTCTGGCAGACTTCTTGACGAGGTGAAGGAAAACCAGATGGCTCAATGGCTTGTTGACCATAACGACCAGGAGGCCATAGACTTTCTTATCCTCGCCAAAAACTGTGAGTGGTTGCGGCGTGAAAGCCTTTCGCCTTGGTATTATCCCTCGAAGGAAGACCCTGTGAGGTATTCGCTCAACGACATTGCCGAAGTGGCCAAGCAGAAATCGGCCGGGCGGTTCGCTGACCGCTATGCCTTGCAGGCCATCAGAGCCATGACTTCGCTCCAACAATATGAGGATATCATTGGCTTTTGGGACAAAACAGAAGGTCGTATCCCCGAAGGCTTTCTGCGTCAAATGATGCAATCCTACGTTGCGGGGGCGTACGCCCGTCTCGATAATCTTGAAGAGGCCAAATGTTATTTCATCTCAGCGAACGACTTGAATGGGCTTCTGGAATGTGACCAACGCTATAATGGCAATATGAGCCGTGTGGAGCGAATGGAACTTCTCTATGAGAGCTATCCCGATTGTCCGGCATTTCGACTGAATTTGTGGGAAATCCTGGGCCATATTGAGCCAAATTGCCAATTGGACGATGAAAACGAATGGCATTGGAACTGGGATAAGGAGAAAGCCGAAATCAACCAGTTAGCTGCGCTCTGCGACAAGGTTCTTGAAGGCGACTCGCGAGCAGACAAGGCACTATGGGCTTATGCTGCCACATATATTGCCCACCTACAAGGCGATGACAATAAGGCTGACCGCTATTTGAAGACGGCAGAAAAAAACGTCAAAGACCAAAGCCTTGCGGATGTCATCAAGGTAATGCGCATGTATATTGATGCCCAAATCTGCACCTACGACAAAACCTACGAACAGAAGCTCTTTACCCAACTGCGTTGGCTGCAAGGCATGGTGGAAACCCACATCGACGATGAGGTAATTGCCAGCACCAGCTCTTTATATGAACTGCAGATTAACTGTAGTTACTATTACTGGAACGATGCCATGCGCTGCATTCTGCTGGGTACGGTGTGTCCGAAGATGATTAAAGCGGGCAAGACCACGCTGGCCCTGCAGTTGGCCAACATGTCGGGTTATACACTGCTTAACGAAGTCAATCAACTTGATGTGGATTTGTGGTCACCTAAGGATATTGCAAAATATGGCGACAGGGCTTTGTTTACCCTGGAGCAGTACCGCCGCAGTGGTCTGTTCAACAGCTATGACTATAGCAGTTGCTTCGCCGAGATGATGGACACCCTGTCAGCCAATGCACTGATAGCCTACGTGCAAATAATGGAAAAACCTCAAACTCCATTTCAAAAGTTCCTCAATGCGCATTCCTACAACGACCTGGATTTCCTCAACGAGATGGTCGGAACCCATTGCTTGCGCGAGATGCGTTATGCCGATGCGGAGCGTTACCTCTCAAAGGTTTCAGCAGAATACTTTTTGTGTACCAACGTTTACAAAGAGGGATACCTTAACCGTGATCCGTTCAGTCTTGGGTTAAAGCAGTGGAGTCACGGTGTGGAGGCTAAATTCCGCTTTGCCAAGACGATGAACCAGTTGGAGCACGAAATAGCCGCTACTGCCGATCCCAATCGGAAAGCGCTCCTGATGCTTGACTTTGGTATAGGGTTGCGCAATTCGTTTGATTATTGCTGGGCCTTGACGCAGTATAGGCAGGGAGAGGGCTATTATTATGATTTGGACGAGCATAACAGAAGCTGCATTCAAGAAGCCATGGAGCGAGCAGGACGGATGTTCGAAGAAGCCTTTGCTTCCTTTACTGAAAATGAATATGCCGCACAAGCCCAGCTGCGTTTCAGCAACTACAAAACTGTCAAAGAACAGTATCCCGAAACCATTGCTGCGGAGCGAGTCAGAGGTCGTTGCGATCAATTCACAGACTATCATGCCGAAAAGAAAAGATTTGCATATCTAGGAGAATATAATTGATCATCATACTATTAAACACATAAAACCATGAAAACAAACTTAGTAAAAAAAACAGGAAAGATTGCAGCAATGGCACTAATGGCATTGTTTGTCGTTGTATTGTGTGGCTGCCATAACAGCACAAAACATGATAACGATGAGGTCACAAGCACGCACCAGTTACAGAAAGAGGCTGAACACAATACGATTGTGTGTACCAACAAGGACAATGAAGACTTCAAATTCATGTATGATGTAGATGTAACATATCCTTGGAGTAGTTATGTCTCCGAGGATTCGACGCATGTGCTGAAGCTGGAGATGGTTCATTCTGATGAATTTGGAAATGCTTTCAGGGTCTTGGTTTTTGAACCGGTTTATTGGCGCAAAGGAGAGTATCATTTCCCGGAACTTGGCAGAGAACCCACTTTTGTTGGGTATGGTACCGACTATGTTCCAGGTCCTGACTACATTGACTTTTCGTTTCTTAGTGGATATACCGATTCAGATGAAACCGTCTTTGTCCTATCGGGCTTTAGGGCCAATTGGGACTCCGTCCTTGTAGGGAATATGTGTCCGCCTATTTATTCTTATGAAGATATTAAAGATTGTGTGTTTTGTAAACAATCCTGGGACGATATACAATCATGGTGGAATACCAAGCAAAATAGGTAAAAAGGCCCAATACATTTTCTTATCAAACCATAAAAACAAACAGCTATGAAAACACGCAAGGAAAACACTCGCGAAAAAGCCAATAGCCCAGCGTACGGTATCATCTCGTTTACTAGTAAATCAGAAGCCAGGGCGTATTTGGAAACGAGTTTCAAGAAAGGCACTACTGAAGATGCATTCGAAATCGTGGAACGTATAAAAGATTATGCAAAACATGGTGATCCGAGATGGCTGTATCTTTTGGGATTATGCTATTATGTCGGATATGGAAACGATGAGGATCCGCACAAGGCTTTGAAATGTTGGAGCAAGGCGGCCGGAAAAGGTGAACATTGCTCACAGTATGCTCTTGGTAGCGGCTATTACTATGGAACTGCTATGCGTAAAAATTATAAAAAAGCTTGCTTCTGGCTTGAAAAAGCTGCTCATCAAGATAATTGCGGAGCACAAGCCTTGCTTGCTGACTGCTATCATTTTGGTCAGGGCGTCGCTAAAAACCAGAAAACCGCTGTTTATTGGTATGGAAAGGCAGCCGAACAAGGCCATGCGAATGCCCAATTCATGCTTGGACTTTTTTATTATTATGGTGAAAACGAAGTTCGTAAGAACTATAAAAGGGCGTTTCAGTACTTTACGATGGCAAGTGATACGGGTCATGTTGGGGCCATCTACCAGCTCCAAAAATGTTACGCGGAGGGCAAAGGTACAAAAAAGGATTCCCATAAAGCGCTTGAATTGTTTCGTATCATGCTAAATAACCAAAAGGATAATCAAGAGGAACACACTTCCGTTTCGGATTCCGACAACAAAACCGTTCATTCGCCATCAGTAAACGACGAGGATCGGATATCCATGTTTTTCGACATGCTCGACAATAGTATGGATGTAGTTAAAATGATTGAAAAGAAAGAAAAGAAAAAGCGGGATTCGTCAAGGGCTGGTGTGGAGGAAATAATTGTTGATTTGATATGGAAGCGTTTGCGGGATTGAGAACTCCACACAAACAGTTTCCTCGCGAATTGTCCTCTATGTGTATGGTTATGGATTTGTCTGTTTTTGCGACATAATTGATTGTCAAACCTCAAAAACATATCTCAAGATTAGCTTTTGAAAAAACGCAAAGTTCACATATTCTCCATGCTCAATCCAACAATGTCCGAATCGTACTTTTTGAACTCCCCCGTCACTGCCTTAAACCGCTGCACTTTCTCCTCCAGCACCTTCAGGTCGATCTCGCTGCGTTGCCGTTTCACCTCATAAAAGGTGACCCGCTTTTCCAAATCGTCCGCCGCGATGATGTCTATCTCGTTTTCGCCCTTGCGGTCCCACCAACTGTCGATGTGCGTGAACCGCTCGCTCTCCTTCATCACGGCCTTGAACCAATGCTCAAGCACTTTCCCCGTGTAGGTAGTGTAGTCGCGTTTCACTATCTCCGCCAGTTTCCCGTAGGCATTCGCCTCGATGAAATGGTTGTACTTGTAGATAAACCTAAACCAAAACTGCAAAAACAAGTCGCTCACCGAATAGACGATGTTCTTGTTGGCGGTTTTCTGGAACATGGGCTTGTTTTTCGCAATAAGCCCATAGTCGTTCTCCAACCGGGTCATGTAGCCCGACACCTCCGTGTGCAGGATGCCTTCGATGTCGCCACGCGTGTTATGTCCCGTGGCAATCAGTTTCAGGATGTCAAAATAGCGTCCGTAGTCGCGTCCGAACTCCTCTATCAGCATGTTCTTTCCCTCGTAGATGAAGTAGGAGTTTTTGGTAATAATGCGCTCCAGCATCTTGTCGGCCGAGGTGGCTCCGGCATCCATCAGCAGCTCGACATATTTCGCCACGCCTCCCGTGTAGGTGTAGAGTGCCAATAGGTCTTCCTTGGTATATCCAGGGTGGTAAAATCCAAGGATTTCCTTGATTACCGAAGGCGTGAAAGGCTCAATCTTCAGGAACTCCGTCTGACGACCGTAAAGAGGTTCTTTCCTGTCACGAAACAGCTTGGTCATCATCGAGTACACCGAGCCGCACACGATCAAGTTCATCTTCGCCTCGCCTTTCTTTTTGTCCCATATCTTCTGCATCTGCGAGAAGATGGCTCTGTTCACGCGGCTAAAGTCCTGGAATTCGTCGATCATCAGCGTCAAGGGGCGTGTCTTCGACAGCTCCATCAGATAGTCAAAGATGTCGGCAAAGCGTTCCACCTTTCCTAATAGGGGAATTTGCAGCTTTTCGGTCAGCTCCTCCACGAACTCCTCGCAAAGCACGCTTTCCGTGCTCCTTGTAACAAAGAAATACAGGATGTTCTCGTTCTCGTAGGCTTTCATCACTAAGGATGTCTTGCCGATGCGCCTCCGTCCAGTCAGCACCGTAAACTGGGCTGCATGGTTCGAGAGTTCCCTTATCTCCCTCAGCTTCCCGATTTCGTATTTTCTGTCGAAGAACTTCATTTTCTATTGTTTTAAATCATTGATTATCATTTTGCTAAAATCGAACTATACAGTTCGGAACTTTGTAGTTCGATTGCAAAAATAAAGTTTTTTCTTGACATGGAAACTTTTTAGGAGTAAAAACCATCATTTTGACTATAAATGCAACCCATAACGTCTTTCCTTTAAGGCCATTCCACCTTATAGGATCGCTCTACTGTGTCAAGGCAATCCACCAAAACCACACCTGCGACCTCGGCGATTTCCTTCACCTTGGTGTGGCCGACAATCTGTTTGACAGAAGTGCCTTTGTATAGGTTATGAAGGCATAACGATTCGGGTCGCACCCATATCGGTGAATGATGAGGGTCTTCACCACAGAAATCATTCCCGTAACAATTTGCGCCGAACGAAAACGGCGTTTTGTCTTTGCGCCATAGGTCGTTGATGGCCGCTGCCACGCTGCTTGGCTTGATGTCGGCAACATGAGGTAGATACGTGTTTTTCCAATCGCTTGTCACGCCGGCATGGGTGACGAGATAGTCCTCGCCGATGGCGTATGCCACGCCTTCAAACAAGTCAATCGTTTTCATCAGCAGCCACGAGATGGTTTGCGCATTTAAACCGTCATACCGATTGGATTTCTCAAAAACACCTGGGAGATATTCAAAATCATGGTTCCCATACAAAAGCACGACATTATCGGGGTGTTTCTTTTTGAACTCTATAATCTCCATAAAGTTATACTGCAAGTCCATGAAATGAATATCTTCGTACGGATCGAAATAGTCCCCAACGAAAACGTTGATGCAGTTCTCGTCAACGAGACGCCGCCACGAATCTCTTCCATGAATGTCGCCGATGATGTTGTATTTGCTCATGATATGAATACAATTCTTTGAGGCGCAAAGATAACAATTTCGAGACTCATGCGATGCACGCTCTCTGTGCTTCTTGTGACGATAAAACATAATGGGTGATAAATATACCCATGCGCTTTCCTCTAATTGTCCTCTAAGTTTATTGCTGTTGATGGGGCTATCTTTGCGGTGTAATTGATGATTGGACATAACCAACGCTTTCAGGTAATGAACAACCTTTGTCATAATAATGACGCCAGTGACAAAAAAGGCATGAATCATACAACAGGGAAGTCTGACAAAATGAAAGAAAATGGTATGAAAAGTCTAAAAGATTGGTAGTTGAAAAAAATACGGAAAAAAAGTTTGGTTGGATAAGAAAAAATGTTTATTTTTGTAACGTTAAATAATTAAAACCGATGAGTCTAATGGGGTATAACTAGACACAAGAATTATGAACGGAAAAAGAAGAATTATGGCTTTAAAAGACGAGTTGAATTTGAGGAATATCAGATGCATTCATCATGATTATGTGGATAATTGGCCAGATTATAGCCATTCGGATTATTCAGATAGTTGGAGAGATTCTCATTGAGAAAAAAGTACACTTTAGCATAGGACGGTGTGTCAAAACAAAAAAAGGCTTATTTTAGGTGGCTTTTTGTACTATAGTTTTTGGGCGATTTCAAATAGTCAATCATTAGCTATTTTTCTGTTTTGACACACTATCTTTTTTGTGCCTATTTAAGTTAATCGTCAACTCACAAGTTATTTGGCAGATGTTGTTTTGCAAAGAAATTAAACACACAGCGTTATTATTGTTATGAAAGCCGAATTCAAACATTCTAATTCAAGAAATCTCATTACTCCAATTATTAAAGTAGTAGATTATTGTAATTATGAGTGCGATTTTTGTAGATACCATACCAGTGCTGCAAAAAACAAAATGGATATCGAATTATATAAAGTCATTGTTGATAAGGCGATAAAATTCAATCTTGCTAACAACTGGAGAAAAGTACATCTTATTTTTCATGGGGGTGAACCGCTGTTGTGGGGGATTGACAATTTTGTTAAAGCAGTTGATTTTCAAAACGAAATGAAATTGATCTATCCGACCTTAACATTCACTAATAGCATTCAAACAAATGGACTGTTACTTAGTCAACAATGGATAGATTTCTTTAAAAGTAATGAATTTGGTATAGGGGTTTCAATTGATGGGCCAGAATCGTGCAACTTTCATGGTAACAATGAGTGTGTAAAGATTGTTCTTGACAACATTCAAAAGATGAATGCTTGTGGCTGTAGTTTCGGAGTATTATCTGTTATTACTAATAACCACAAAGGTATGGCAAATCAATATTATGATTTTTTGGTGGAAAATAACATCCATTCTATTGGACTATGCTATTGTATGTATGACGAGGCAACACAAAAAACTGTTGATAATGGAATTCTTTCCGACTTCCTTATTACTCTTTTTGAGCGATATTACTATGGTGATTATGATTTAAAAGTAAGGGAATTTGAAGATGTCATTAGAAGAATACTGAATATTACTCCTCCAACATGTACATTTTGTAATCACGAAAATTGTGGCAATATCCTTTCCATAACGCCAGATGGTAGCGTTTCTTTTTGTGACCCATATACACTTGACAACAATATTATAGGGAATATTAAAAGTGATGATTTTTTCGGCATAAAGAGCTCTGATTTATACGTTCAGCTTGTTGAAATTGCAAAAAGGAGTATTATTAAAGTGTGTAATAAATGTGAAGTGAATAATCTATGTGGCGGAGGCTGCTTTAGAAACGTTCTTCCTAATGAAAAAAATGCTTTTTGTGATGCATTTAAATTAGTGTACCCATTTATTCAAGAGAAAGTACAAAAAAGCATAGATGACGATTTCGCAAAAAATCAAATAGAAAACTAACCAGTATGTAGAAGATTGACTAATATTAGGATGGGAACTTATGAGAATAGAATAGTATTTACTTGCCCTATGTCTAAAATAATGCCTATAATTAGACCATGTGGGGATTTGTGCAATTTGAAATGTGCTTATTGTTATTATAATTCCATTGATCAAAGGTTTAGTCACTCAAAAATAATGTCAAATGAAGTATTAGAATCATTCATTTCTCAATTTCTTGAAATATCAGGTGACGAGGCGACATTTGTGTGGCATGGGGGAGAACCTTTATTGGCTGGAATTGATTTTTATAAAAGAGTTGTAGAATTTGAAAATCAATATAAAAGAGATGAACAAATTATTAAGAATAACATTCAGACAAATGGCATTTTGATTGATAAAACATGGGTTTCATTTTTTAAGGAGAATGATTTTCATGTTGGAATGAGTTTGGATGGTGTTCAATGTTGTCACGACCAGTTCCGCAAAAACCAACAAGGCGAGGGCACTTTTCTTCGTGTTGTTGCTACTATGGAATTGTTTCGTGAGTTTGATATGGAGCCAGGTATTTTGCAAACGGCTACTAAGTCTTCATTGAATTATATTAAAGATAGTTTTGATTTTTTTGTAGACACATTAAAGATTAAAAAATGGGGTGTAAATGTTTATAATGACACGGGAAATACCAATCCATTAATGAAAGAACAATCATTATCCAATGATGATTATTTCTTCTTATACAAGTCTCTTTTTGATCTATGGTTAGAAAGAAACGATCCTTCTATAGAGATTAGAGAAATTGACACTTTCATTAGTGGTTTACTTGGGAAATACTCGGGCATTTGCCAAAACTCGGGTATATGTTCGTCTTTTATTGCACTTGATCCTGATGGTGCTATTACGCCGACATGTGAAAGCTACTATTTTGATTCTGATTACAAGAAAACCTCTAATATATTAAATGATAAGTTATTGGACATTCTTAATAGCAATCAACGTTTAGAGTACTCCAAAGTTATTAACTATGTTTCATCAGAATGCAAAAACTGCAAATGGCATTCTGGTTGTTTTAATGGATGTACTATGCAACGTGATGGAAACAATCACTATTTATATTGTGAAGGAAGAAAAAAACTATTCTCGTATATGTGGGAATACATAAATAATCAAGTTAAACTCTAATTTACTATTGTATGAATGCGTATCCAAATTCAAACAACGTTGTGGCTAATTTGATTAGCAAAGTTCAAGAAAAGCCATTGAGTATTACTTCAAAACGAGCTTTTGAACCTCACCTTGATGTCATTTCTAAGGATTACCAAGGGAATCATCAGAATTGGAACGATGGTGGTTTCACAAATCATCATTAAGCCTAAAGACACGGAGGAGAGTCTCCTCCGTGTCATTTAATTATGGATAGTTTTTATTCTAATCGGTACGATTTCTATTCCTTATATCCTCAAGGAGAAACCGTATATGAAAGAAATGGTTTTGATGAATATCCAATCAATGAGTATTCAATGTTTGTTGATGCGGTAGAGACTATACCGTATGATGCATTAAAGATTATTGATATTGGATGCGGGAATGCTTTATTATTAAAGCATATTATTCGAAACTCAAAAAAAAGGATAATACCTTTTGGCGTAGATTTTATAAAAGAATCAATTTTTGAAGCAAAAAGTAGTGTTTTACCTGAATTTGCAGATAACTTTTTTTGTATTGATGCTGGTTCTTATGTTTTTCAATGCAGTTTTGATTTAGTACTATTTGATCTTAGTATCTTAAGGAAAGACGATAGTGATGCTTTTTTACTTCACATTAGGGAGTCTGGGTCTCGTTATTGCATAGCATATATTTATTGTGATGTAATAAGTAAATTAAATCTTTCAAATGCTGCTGTACTATTGCCAAATTCTTTTTTTAGATACATTCTTTATACAGTAGAGGCAGAACAGATGTCTTTAATAATGATGGATTTTAGTAAGTAGGCAGTATATTTGTAGCAAACTTTTCCCTCCTCCAATGGATACACATGCCACCCATCTCATCAAACGAGGCAAAAAGCTCTCGTATCTTCTTAGGCATGACAAGTCCTATACCTTCGACGAACATGGTTGGCGCGAGGTGAATGACTTGGTGGCCAATCATGGTTTCACCATGGAAGAGTTACGCGAGATTGTGGCCACCAACAACAAGCAGCGGTATGAGTTTTCAGAGGACATGACACGCATCCGTGCCAGGCAAGGCCACAGCATTCAAGTGGATGTGGAACTGGCAGAAGCCACGCCGCCCGATATGCTGTATCATGGCACGGCAAAAGATGCAGTTGGCTCCATCATGAAGCAAGGCATTCTGAAAGGCAAGCGGCTATATGTCCACCTTTCCACAACCATCGACATGGCCACTAAAGTAGGGGAGCGGCACGGCGAGCCTGTCGTACTGACCATCGATGCCAAACGGATGAGCGAGGACGGCATCAGGTTTTTTCTCAGCCGGAATGGTGTTTGGCTTACCGAGTTTGTGGATGCCAAGTATATTATTGGGAATGTGCCTTTGAAGTAGATATCCTCCAAACGCCCCTCATCCTTTGTAGTAGTGAGTGCCATTGTTGTTTTTTGCAAAGATAGCAACATTGCCAGTTTCACTTTGTTTCGGGCCTTTCTATCAAACGTTGGCTCGTTTTATAGAATAACATGGTAACATAAAACCATATTACTCTACCATTCAGTTAAGTGGATTATCCTTTAGTAGCCCTATTTTTGTCAACGTTAAACAGAGCTCAACAAAGTCTATCGTAAGACCGAGGCTCTTAGATCGTTACAAAAACAACAACCTAAATACTTATCGCCATGATGAAAGCTACTAAACAAATTATCGCCTACGGCCTCACTCAGGAGGACGCATTGGCAGCACAGCGCAGTCTCGCCAACACAACGAAGTGCGCCATGGAGAACATCACAATCATTACCGACCCCACAATCATCTATACCTTGAGTGGTGAAGATATCTCTCTTGTCGGGGTAAAAGCCCATGCGACAGACCAAAGTCAATGGTCGCAGCTCATGCCCCTTTGCCGACAAATGAAAGCGCAAAACATCAAGTTCCAGATCATCAAATAACGAACTTTGACACATCTCAGGATGGACGTGGAATTAAGGCCAATAGAAAGAGCAGACGTCGAAACCGTATGGGAGATGCAGGTTGAAGCGTTTTCCGACCTGCTAGAAAAATATCAGGATTTTGACACGAGCCCTGGGGCGGAAAGCATTGAAAAAATAATAGCGAAGTTCGAACAACCATGGACAACCTATTACTTTATCATTGTTTCCAATGAAAAGGTGGGGGTAATACGTATTGTGGACAAAAAGGACGGAAGCAGAAAACGTATTTCCCCCATCTGGATTATGAAGGAGCATAGGCATAAAGGATATGCCCAGCAGGCGATATGTAATGCAGAAAAATTGCATGGACAGAAGAATTGGTGCCTTGACACCATATTGCAGGAAGAAGGGAATCTTCACATATACGAAAAACTAGGTTATCATCGGACCGGTAGGGTCGAGAAGATTAATGACCAGATGGACATCGTGTTTTTGGAGAAAGATTGATAATCGGTTTCTTGTAATCTTGTCGACAATATATTGAAAACACCTACCGCTTATACAATGGTCTTAGAATTATTGAATTATAGAAAACTCTGAAACTTCAAGTTTGAACTCACGGTCAATTCTGTGGCATTGGTCGCGGATGATTTGCCTACGACGCATGGCGGGTTGTAGGCAATAATGGTCATACAACTGTTTGAAGGTATCTATCTCCTTTGGGTCGATATTGTCCAGCGAGCGGACGTGCGGGAACAAGAGCTTGTGATATGCTGTAGCCATACGTTGCACAGCGGTTTTGTCGCGCAGGTCACAACCATGAGGGACATTGACCAACTCAGAGAAAATGCTGTCGTACTCTGATGCGAAACGCAGAATATGAAGCACCGAAGAAAAGTATTCACAATTCAGAACCCATCCTTCAATAATGTGGTCTTTGGTCAAGCGTGG
The DNA here is from genome assembly GCA_902784425.1 of uncultured Bacteroidales bacterium. Lineage (GTDB taxonomy): Bacteria > Bacteroidota > Bacteroidia > Bacteroidales > Paludibacteraceae > UBA1181. The sequence continues at coordinate 8,099 of CACZUS010000020.1, read as the reverse complement.
CAGTTTCCATCCCTCAATGAATCCGTGGAAACGATCCATGGTCGCGCTCTCGCGAAACATCTCTGGCAAGCACTTCACATACGAAGGGTTTATGGGTCTCATATCTTTGTCGAGGGGAATGTTGCCCAGCAGCATCAAGCCGCACTCCGATTGGAACATGGTATTGTCCACAGCAGCTTTACCTGCTTCAAGATAAGACTTCATGATGGACTGCATCTCGTTTGGGTCTGAAAACTGGAATGTTGTGATTTCATCGATGCCTACCACATCATAGTTCTTCATCACGCCGAATTGTCTTGTGGCCTTGTTGTAAAACAACTTTGCCCGAGAAGTGCGCCCACCAGCCAACAGCCAGGTATGTTTGCTCAAATTGTTGTACACGTATGACTTGCCGGTTCCCTTGGGTCCCAGCTCAATCATATTAAGGCGGGGTTCCACCAATGTCAACAACCTTGAAATCAGTTCTTGTTTCTGCTCTTCAGAAAACTCCTCTGGGTTGTACTCCATTGTGGCAACCAAGAAGTCGATCCATTCGTCAGTTGTAAAATTCTCACGCGCCTGCATGTAGTATGGAACATCGATGCGATATGGCTCGAATGCTTTGTAGGTCGTCATAAGCACATAACCCTTACGACGGCCTTCTGGCTCAACATAAACCAATGTGATGTTGCCCCAATGCTCGCCGTCGGTAATGGGCTCAGCGTCATTTTCAAGCAGTTCTTGGCTTACAAAGGCATCAGACGACAGGTTGATCTCTGGCAAAGTAAAGCGAACCATCCCCTTGGCCATATCGGTATTCACTGTGAACCTTGTGGTGATGTTGACGCTGTCGCCTCCCAAAAGACACTGTTTCAGCATCTCAGCATCCGATGGCATCTTTGAGGCAAGATAGGCTTCCACCGCAGGACCGTTCACGGCACCGTTGTCATCCGTATAACGGCGAAGGATGAAGTCTTTGACGAAAGAAGGAAGATTCCTTCCTTTGAACAACGAATCGTAGTTTCTTGATTTCATGATGGAGAGCTCCGCAAAGCACTCCTTCGTTTTTTCGTTGATAGTCATTTTTTTATGTGTTATTGGTTAGTAATCAAAAAATATCGTTTTCTTCGAACCCTTTGTGTTGGGTATAAGTATCCTCCGAGGAAGTCTTTGTGGTTGTCTCCTCAACCGCTGCTGGCTTTACATTTATGGTTTCCTTGAAATGAATTTTCTTCTTTTCATCTTTCTCTTTTGGTGTAGCAGCTCGACTGCTAACCAAACCTTCTTGTCGCCCATAAAACCTGATGGCCACCGCATCACTTGATGATGACAACAACACCCCGTCCACATCTGCATTAAAGCTGACGCGACGGCCTCGGGCAATACAACACTCCTTTCCGCAATGCACTATCGTTAACTTCTCTTCCCAATTAAACACACCAAAGCGATGATACCATCTTTTGCCAAAGCTATTTTGGGGAGTGACATAATAAGACGCAGAGATGTCAAAGCCAAATCTTTGCAACTCGTTTTCAAACCATTTGTCATACAGGCAGTGCATCACCTCGACTTCATTGACAACAACGCAGTCGTCAATTTTACCTCTCACATATAGCAGTGAAAAGGCTTGAAGCAAAAAACGATACAACTTGTGCCGAAACTTCCACTCCGATTTGTTCGGAATGGTCTTGGGTGAAACAAGTTTCATTAATAGCATGGCTAATAGAATTAGAAGTTGTGTGTTTTTTCAAGCTCATTATATACAAGCACGGCGAACAAACCAGCAGTATTCGCCCCCCCAAGAGGAGACTGGCCCAGGTCCATTTTATCACCAACTTGTTTGCCGTATGAGGCCCAACAGACTATGACGATATTGCCATCAGAAAGCACCGTCCAGCCATCTCGTTGTCTACTGCTAGTCCCCGTCTTCCCATAATAAGTCTTTCCTTGGGGCAGGGCGTTTTTGTATCTGTGTAACGTACCGCCTTCGTTTTCAATCGTCTTGTTCAAAGCGTTTTTAACCTCGTTGACATGGGTTTCATCCCAAATCCTTTTTGACTTGACGCCATCGCTTTTTTGTTCTAATGAAAGCGGTACATAAACGCCACCATTTAAGTTAAAGATTGCTTGATAGATTTGGGCTACATCGTGAACGCGCATCTCCCTGATACCCAGTGGGTAATTGAAAATATCATCTTTACAATGAGCTTTGTCTGTTATGACTTGCATTGAGTCATAGGCTCTCTCAACATCAGCAAAGATAGTCTTGGGATTCTTTCCTAGGGCATCTATATTCCTAAACGGAGCATTAAGGCTCTTTGATAGGATGGTCTCCATATTCACATAGTTGTTGCTCCATCCATGGCTGTTATGAGGCGTTTTACGTTTGTTGATCACGCCATCATACAATGTAAAATTTGCGGGAACGCCTGCTTGAAGCAGACTCAAACAAATAGCTGGTTTGCCTATTGAACCAATTGGGAAAGTATACTCATTTGCATAGTCAAGCACTTCGGAAGAAGAAAAGTGACCAACAATCTTGCCGCTCTGGGCTTCTACGACGAGGGCTGCCACTTGTAGTTCTGCCCCGCCTTGTCTGAATGCTTCCTTGTCCTTTAACAGATTATAGGCCGACATTAAGGCTTTTTCATTGTCCAAGGTGATGGTACAATCATGGCGCCCCGGATTATCCTTGAATTCTTTTTCAAACATGAGGCGAGTGCTAATCGGCAAGTCGGCACATTGATACCTATGATTTGAAAAGCCAAGAGTGTCGTTACACAATGCTCTATACTCGCGGTTGGTTATTAGTCCCTCTAATTTCCATTTTTTTGCCTTTTTAAGAAGCATGCTTTTTACCAATTCGGGTTCCTCCTGGACGCGCGAATAAGCAATACTTTGTTCCCCATCCGTCAAATATTTGGATCTTGGCAACGTTGATATTAAATACAAAAATTCTGTCGCGTTGATTTTTCCTATAGGGCGTCCGTATGTAAAAAGACTACTTGCGTTAATGCCCCGATAACCTCGCCCGCCGTTAAAAGAACTAATATTCAAATAAATTTCGAGTAGTTCTTCTGGCTCGTACAATAGTGACAGTTGGTATGAACCCAGCTGATCACTGACCTTACGCTGAGCATCTCGAGGGGTTGCTTGGGAATTGTAATAAGTTAATTGCTTAACAATCTGACAGTTAATATTACTCCCGCCTCTTTTTAGAATGGAGGGAGAAAAACCATGCCAATTTGATTTGTTGGGAAGATAAGAATTTTGTTTCCAAAAACCGCGATCCTCCTGAAACAGCAACATATCAATATATTGTTTTGGTATTTCCCTACTTGTGATTGGAACAAAAAAATGATCCTGCGACTCGTCCACCCACAGCACATCTCCATTAGGATCCACAACACAATTGTTATTTGAATATATTTGGCTGCAATCCAAGCGTTTTGGGAATATAGTAATCAGTAAAAAGGCCACAAAAACGAAACAACACACCCATCTACAAGAGGGAACAAACGACAATACCGTGTTCTTGATATATTGTGTGTAATCAATCCAATAATTATTGTCATGTTTCACTCCCTTTATCTTATCCACAATTATACCCACCAGCATTATAATACCATATACTAGCGATGACGATACTATCAACAAAACGACCGTGCACATTAATATACAGACAAATAAGAACATGGATTTAGGATAGAACACCGAAAATGCCAAAATACCTATGCCGACCAAAGAATACAGCAAAATAATCCAACGGCTGTTAAGTTGAACTTTCTTGGTTTCTGTCATGGATTGCTCCAATGTGGAATTAAACAGAATGGCTGACAAATAATTCCAAGACCGAGCCAAAAAGAATTTTGTGAAGAAAAATGCTGAAACACATACGAGGGCAAACAAAGCCAACAGCACTTTATTATCAGGTTGCCATTGCAGACCCAAATAAGAGGGAATAGTCAAGAAAACCGATATTATATATGTGACAACCATCATCTTCCACGGCGAAGAAACAACGTCTTTTTCGAACTTTCCCATTACCAGATACTTATCAAGGCTTTCGGACAATTGTCGGCTTGACTTTGAAAACATCCAATAACAAGAAAAGAAGAACAAGAAAACAGACAGGTTTTGCAGCACGATATACAAGCTGTTTGATGTCATATTAAGGTTTTGTATAGACTGAGTGTACAAGAATACATCGGCTCCAAAAAGCAGAAACGCTCCAATCAATGAAAAATAGAAACAATCCGATTCCGAATAAATCCTCTTTCCATACAGTTTGTTGAACAAGGAGAAATACTTCCTGATGGAAAGGAGCAGAACGCTTACGGACAACAACTTAAAGAAAGGTGACACGAAAAGCCATAGGATATGATGGCTTGGATTTTGAATTTCCGAGGAATAAAAGCTGAATACCCCTCGATAGGTGATGCAGAATTCAGCAATGTCATTTGTTGTAATGCATGAAAAGATGGCTGCCGCCGCCGATTGAACGGCGGCAGCTCCCATCGCTAACAAAACAACAATCATTACAGTAACACTGAGTTCACAATAAAACATGCTATTATGACCGGAAAACAAGTTAACCGTGTATTTCCTAAACTGCCTAAAGAGATCCTTAAGCAAATAGCGGCTTGTCAGAAACAAGACAACAAGCAAAGATAATGACGTAACAATTAGAATATTTTTCATGGCTCTTCGGGGATTAAAATGTTATTTCCAAGATTATCAACAAACAGCACGTGGTCGGTTGGGATGCCTAAAACACCGGAAAAGAACTGGCTGTAGAATTGCTTTAAATCGCTGGTGCTCACTTTTTCGTTCTTTTTTATCACCATGACTACAACCGGGTCTGTTTGTTCTATGCGGTTAGTGGCATCCTGCACCAGAAATTGGTCAAGTTTCTTCGTCAGGTTTTTAATGTCATCGTCTTTTGTCGGCACCGGGGACCGATACATGTTCAGGTATCCACTATGCTCAATACCGTCAGTTAATACAACGATGATGTTTTTTTCGGCTTCAGGATCCATATCTATGAATGTTTTCAGCAGAGTTTCAAGGATAGAGCTGTTTTTCATGTTGGATTCACTGAGCGTCTTGTATGCATCCAATTCCGTTGCAATTAGTTGGCGCAGAGGACCGGTATCGCGACATGCAGAAGCTTCACGTGTCGACATCCATTTGTAAGCCGGTCCAATAGATGCTTTGTTGGAGGAAAACATTCCCGATGCCTCAAGAGGAAGCATTTTGACAGTAAGCATTTTGCCATAGTCCAGAGGATAGAGTTTGGTGGTTTGGAAGAATGAATTCAGATTGGTTCGAAAATCAGGGTCTATTGATGAACTAAACAGTTCAGGATCAGTGCAGTCAGCAACAAATGTTACGCATATCTCTTGGTAATCGTTTGTTTTTGGATCGTGGGAATTGCATCCGTAGATCATGGTTATTGCAAATAGAATTGCTACGATAAAATACTTGTTCATGGTGCTTGGTATTAAAGGTCAATATTTATTGAATGATATTTTTTAAGGTAGTTTTTGATATCGGATTTTGTGGCCAATTCGTATGGAGGCAATGATTGTACGGGCACATCCAGTTTCATGGAACGCGCTTCCAAAAAGACGGATCTGTATTGTGCCATATCCTCCTCCACTTGATCAAGATGTTTTTCCAATTCATCCTTCTTTTCTGAAATGGTGTCATCACAGGCCTTTTTCATGGTTTCATAATCTTTCTGTTGTGCTTGTGATGCCTTCAAATTCTCATTGTTAATTTCTTCAATCTTGCTAAAACGGGCGTTTTCTTCTTCAATCTTATTATTCCAATCAGCAATAGCTTTGTTGGCCGTGGCGATTTTAATATCTATAGTACTTTCCATTTTTGTCGTTCTGGCCGACACTTCGGCACTTGCTTTCATCTTAGGAACCGCTATCATTTTTCCACAGAATGTAATCAGAACAGTAACCAAGAACTCAAAGATTCCAGGGAAGTTTTTTAAGAAATATGAAATACCTTCAGCTTTATAGATTTGTGGTTCAACACTAACGGGGTCCAGATTGAAGTCTGTTGATGGGGCAGCTGTAACAGTTCCCCAATAATACCCGACAAAAAGGCCATCGATAATGCAGACAAAGCCCAGCAAGAGGATGATGTCATGCATTACTTTAAGCAGTCTTTTTCCCGTTTTTTGGTACAAGTAGAGTTGATAAACCGATGCCATGCCAATTGAAAACAGGAATACGATTCGTGTAATGATATTGTCAATGCCTAATGCCTCCCTCTGAATCACCCAAGTTGCGAAGGACACGATGGCTTCGATGAGAATGACCAACCAGATGTTTCCCCACAAATTCGTTTTTTTCGAATGCTGCTTCGTTTTTTGAGGGTTGGATTCGATATCACGATTTCTTAGGGAATTCAAATGGTTATAAAACTCAAGTTTTTTCTTGTGCTTTTCAATTTCAGCTTTAAATTTACAGATTCTGTCTTCATGTGCTTTCTTTTCAGTTAAAAACCATACTCGTTTTTTAGTCGCAGCATCGAGAAAGCATTTACCTCTGCTTTCGATCTTTTTGAGTTCCGACATGGCTTCATGAATACTTTTTACCACTGGATTAATTTTGATTTTCCAGCTATTCAGGATAGCCCTATCCCCGTAATTGGTGGTTCTAAAGCTTTGGCTGTCTCTCGTCGGTTGCTTTGCACCCGAATTGATATCCATTTCTATCAGTTCGGGGATTTTGTTGATAAGTGTTGTTTCCATAATAATTTGTGTTTTGTTTTTCTGTTAGTTTAATAGCCTTATGCAAATGCTGTGGCCCATTCCTTTAAAAGGATTGTCCAATCGAGCTCTGTCTTATCGTAGTTAAGCTCTGAATGAATTTCTTCCGAAGTCTGGCTTAGCCTTTTGTCTTCGGCAATTTCTAAGTAGTAATCGTTTGTCGGTGTCATATGCTGTGTTGTTTTGATGTTAGTTGTCGTGTATTCTGGGCACAAAGTTTTTGAAAAATTCAAGTTTTATAGTGAGAGTAGATTTAGAGTAATCCATACCACCTCTCTTATGCTGAAAACACAGCTAAAGTAGTTTAACCTCATGAGGAAGGGATATCTGAATGATAGAGTAATAGTTGATAATGATTTTTTTTCCGTACCTTTGCAGCCGATTTGAAGGACACGAGACTTCGAGACGCGAGACACGAGACGATAAAAAGTCCCGTAGTCTCGCGTCCCGTAGTCCCGTGTCAAATAATCGGTTAAACATTTTAATTACGTAATACTGAAATGAAAGTTGCAACATTATTAGGCTGCAACATTATTAGGCGAACGTTTCAAGAAGGCACCGGCCGACTGCGTATTCGACAGTCAGGCGCTGATGGTGCGTGGTGGATATATCAAGTCGGTGGGTACCGGCCTGTTTTCCTTCTTCATGCCAGCCAAGCGCATCGCGAAGAAGATCGAGAATATCATCCGTGAGGAGATGGACCGCATCGACGGACAGGAAGTCATGTTCCCCGTCGTGATGCCGGGTACGCTGTGGCAAGAGTCAGGGCGTTACAACAGCATCGGCTCGGAGCTGCTTCGCTTCAAGGATCGTAACGGCATCGACATGGTGCTGGGCATGACCCACGAAGAAGCCGCCGTGCAGCTGGCCCGCGACGCCGCAAAGAGTTACACGCAGTACCCCTTCATGATCTACCAGATCCAGACCAAGTTCCGCGATGAACCTCGTTCACGCGGTGGCTTGATCCGTACCCGTGAGTTCACGATGAAGGACGCCTACAGCTTCCACACCTCGCAAGAGGACTTGGAGCAATACTACGCCAAGGCTTACCATGCCTACGACCGCATCTTCGCCCGTGCAGGCGTGCCTCAGGTCGTGGCCGTCAAGTCCGACTCGGGCATGATGGGTGGCCGCATCTCCCATGAGTTCATGCTGCTCACCGACATTGGCGAGGACACCATCGTCATCTGCCCCGAATGCGGTTACCGCTCCAACAGCGAAGCCGCCGACTGCATCGTTCACAATGAGGAATACCCCATCGAGCCTTTGGAAGAGGTCTACACCCCCGAACAGAAGACCATCGAGGATGTGTGCAACTACCTGCACAAGT
>CACZUS010000019.1 GCA_902784425.1 uncultured Bacteroidales bacterium | reverse complement strand
TTCCTTAGGTAATCCGATGGCTTCGACTAAGTCTTCAATAGGACTGAATTTCAGGGAAGTTAAATCGAATTGTTGACGGATGTCCTCCACCATTTGGTTATACTCTTTTGAGTTTGTGGTTTGATATTTATCGAGTTTGATGTCGTGTCTGCCTTCAAATTTTTGAATGATTCGACGGGTGATCAAGTCCAGTTCGTTGTTTTTTGAAGCGAAGTTTAAAAACTCACATGGATAGATGAGAGGAGGACATGAGATACGCATGTTTACCTCTTTAACGCCGTATGAATAAAGTGCGCTTACGTTGTCAGACAACTGAGTACCGCGCACGATGGAATCATCGCAGAAGATAACGCGACTACCGTTAAGCAATTGTTTGTTAGGTATCAGCTTCATTTTAGCCACGAGTTTTCTGATTTCCTGAGTTGCAGGGGTGAAGCTACGAGGCCATGTAGGAGTATATTTGACGATAGCTCTTTTGTAAGGTATTCCACTACCATTGGAGTATCCGATAGCGAAACCGATTCCAGAATCAGGAACGGCAGCCACGTAGTCGGCATCGCAGTGGTCTTTCTTTCCCATAAGGCAACCGGCGCAGTGACGGGCACAGTCGACGTTGATGTCTTCGTAGGTGCTTACAGGATAACCGTAATAAACCCACATGAAGGAGCATACTTGCATCTTCTTACCTGGTTTGCGGATTTGTTCGAAACCATCGGCTGTGATTTTTACGATTTCACCAGGACCGATGTTGTAGCAAGGTTCGTAATTCAGGTTATGGAAAGAACAAGATTCACAAGATACGGCATAACCCTCTTCGCTTTTGGCGATGACCATAGGAAGACGTCCGAGTTTGTCGCGAGCAGCGATGATTTCATGCTCGGTCAGCAATAGGATGGTGCAAGAACCTTTTATTTTGTTATATACATTTTCGATACCTTCTTTGAAGGTCTCCGCTTCAGAGATAAGAAGGGCGACGAGCTCTGTTTGGTTGATTTTACCGGAGCTCATTTCAGAGAAAGGCATTTTTTTCTCTAAGAGTTCATTGCCTAATTCTTCGATGTTGTTGATACAAGCGATGGTTGCGATGGCAAATCGTCCCAAATGAGAGTTGATGACGATTGGTTGAGCGTCAGTGTCGCTGATGACACCGATACCAGCATTCCCTTTGAATTTAGGGAGGTTGGGTTCGAATTTCGTTCTGAAGTAAGAACTTTCAAGGTTGTGGATGCTGCGAGTAAATCCAATCTCTTTGTCATACATGGCCATACCGCCACGTTTTGTGCCAAGATGCGAGTTGTAGTCGGTTCCGTAATAGAGATCCCATAGACAACTGCTTTTTTTAATAATTCCGAAAATACCTCCCATACTTTTGCTTTTTATAGTTCCTTTGCAGGAATTTTATTGTTTTTGTTTTTGAAATTTTCTAATTCAGTGTATATGCGTCTGGTAGCCCAAGCGTCTAAGGCTGCATATTTTTTCTGTTCGTCGGTTAGGAAATCAGCTTCCCAGTTGCTGAGACGCTGTCGTTTTGAGATTCTTTTGTCGAAGATGTTGGCGTAAATCTTTGAAAGGCCATTGTCTTTTATTCCAAATTGTTTTACGTAGGTCTGTAATTCGACAAAGTTTTTTGGATTGAAATCTCCGTATTTGTTTAATCCACGAAAATCGTCTTTCAAGGAAAGTCCAATCTTTAGGATTTGTTCGTCCTCAAGGATTGACTTCACCAATTGAAGGATTTCTTTGTTCATGATGCGAAATAGAAAACAGAAAGACTCGGTGCTGAGTTGAATCAAACTGATGTCATGTTCGTCGCCTTTGAACCGAGAGGGTTTTGTCTCAGTGTCAAACCCCAATAGAGGGCATTCTTTCAATGCGTTAACAGCTTTTTGAGCCTCTGTGATGCTTTGGATTACGTAAATCTGACCTTCATACGTTTCGGAGGGAAGTTTTGCTAAATCTTCCTTAGTGATACTTTCCCTATGCCAGATCGCGTTAATCATTGAAAAAATCTATTTCTTCTCTATTGATATTTGTTTCTAAATCAGAATCGTCGTAGTTGTCTGTCGGTTGATCATCATCCTCCCAATCAATGTCTGCGTAAAGGACGTTGTGCATTGCACGAAGCGTATTAAGCGCTTTCTGTCCCCAATAAGCTTGAAAATTATCTTTGCAATCTCGCAGAGCATCATTCATGATTTGAATGTCGGCAGATTGAAAATTGGAGATCATATCTTTCAAGTCTTGGTATACGTCGGCAAGACCCTCAGAGATATATGCTACGATAGGCGTATCGCTATATTGCATATCTTCTTGGAAGACTTCTAAATATTCGTCATATTGTCCAGTCAAACAAGTAATGTTTTGACGAAGGTTTTCGTAGGATGCCTCTGTGACGAATTGTTGGAGGTCAGAAAAAGAACTATCCTCCAGATTGGGTAATAATGATGTCTTTAAGTAGAGTAGGGATAGCAGTTTGACAGATTTGTCAAAAAAAGATTTGCTGTTATATCTTCTGCAACTTTCCAGAAAAGCGCAGTATTCAGCAGCGACAGTGACAAATTCTATTGTATTTTTGTCATAGACGGGATGTTGTGGATATGCCTCTTTGTCTATCATTCTAGCGATTCCTTTTTTCCGAGTGCAAAATTAATAACTTTTTTGTTTTGATAGGGAAAAGGAAACTAACTTTTTTTCGGAATTTTATGAACAATGAAATTAACAAAAAATCGTGTTTTGTTATCTGTTGGCTATGGATAAAGCAATCGTATGAAATGATGTGAAGTGATTTTATGGTTGTTGAGAATTTGTATGAAAAGTGTTTTGTTTTTCGAAAAATATTATGTATATTATTTATATATTATAAGTATATGCTCGATTGTTAATTTTTTATAAAATATTGATTGATTAATGTTGAGTTATTTTTCTATTAATTTAAAAATACATACTTTTGCATTGCTATTATCGATAATAATAATCTATTTTGTAGTTGTCGGGTTCTGCTGCACTTTGGATTTTTTTGTAATATTTAGGACCTTTAAAAAGAGAAAAAATGAAAATGAGATTTATGTTCGCAACTCTTTTAGGTGTTGCGATGACGGTTAGTGTTAATGCACAAAATTTTAAAACAAACAGTTATGGTTCATATCTCGATCCTTCTGCGGGAAATCTAGGTAAACTTTCGATTGGTTATGTGCCAACAACGAGCACGGCTAATTATTCGTTATATGTAAAAGGAAACACATTTTTTAATGGTGCGGTGACAGCAACGTCGCTCAAGTTGAATAGTGGATTGACGGTAGGTGGAAACGCTACACTAAAAGGGGTGACGGCGACAAACCTAACAGTATCTGGTTCTGCCACTATTAATGGTGATTTCTTGGCAGCAGGAGGAAGCAATAGTATATATAATGGTTTGCAAATTTATGCTACCAATGTTAATAACAGAACGAATATGTTCCTTGGTACTGATGGAGAATATGGTTTGATGATTAAAGCAAACGGTTATAGAAGCTATACCAATTTGAAATTTATAGCTACTGATTATACATTCTTGGGAAGTACGAATAACACGTTGTTCACTTTGAACAGTAGCACTATGAAGTTAAATACAGCGTTGGATGTGACTGGTAAAATCACATGTCACAAGGAGATAGAAGTGGCAAGTGTATTAAAGGCTGATCAAATCAAGACCAATGATCTTAACGTAGAGATGAATAATGCAGCCGATTATGTGTTTGATGATGAATACAATTTGCTTCCTTTGAGTGAAGTTGAGGATTATGTAAAGGAGAACAAACATCTTCCAGGTGTTCCATCAGCAGCAGAGATGGCTGAGAATGGAATGAATGTTGCTCAAATGAGTAATCTTCTATTGGAGAAAATTGAGGAGTTGACACTTCACATGATTCAGTTGGGAAAATGAGGAGTTTGAGTATACGAAAACAATTGATGAGGGAGATGGTTATGTGGATGTTACATACACATTCGAAGGCGTTAGCGTGGCCAAGATAGAGAAGTCCTCTCGTGAATTCGATTGGATTTTCCTGAAAGGTGTGGCAAATTATGAGATAAAAGGAAACCCTCGAGTACCTTTGCTCTCTGATATTTTGACGTTGAATAGTGAAACTGCTAAGTTGTCTATACTTAAAGCAGATTATGTTGAGTATGATGGATTTAGTATTATTCCTTCGGAAGGTGATATTGTTCAATCGGATGATTCGTATCATGAGTTGACATTTTCGTCAGTTTACACGACTAATTCATATTATCCAAAGACTGCTGCAGAGGTAGAGGATGTTCAGAAATATCGTGGTGTCCCGTTTGCCATTGTCAATGTGTTTCCGGTTCAATACAATCCGGTGACAAAGCGTGTGAGGTGCTACAAGTCGATTACATTTAGAGTGTCATCAAAAGAAGTAGGCAATTTAAAGAAGGCTGCACCGCAATCACTTAACTCATTAAGAAACGTTTCTTCTAATCCTGATAAGGTCAACGATTATGAGAGTAATGCTGTTTTAAGAGCAGGAAGTCCTAAGACCAAGACGGAAGCAGAGTATATTATAGTGTCTACAAGCAAATATGCATCTGCAGTAAACAAGTTGAAGAAGTGGAAAACGATGCAGGGATTTAAGTGTAAGGTGTTGAGTCGCAGTAGCTGGCAAGATTCATCTGTGGTGAAAAAGGCAATAGCAGATGTCTATAAGAGTCAAACCGTGAAGCCAGAATACTTGCTGATTGTGGGTGATTATGCCGATGTTCCAGGAGAACGCTATGTGCATACGTATGATAATCGAAGATATACCTATTCTACTGATTTGCCATACGTTTGTATGGATGGTGCATCAGATTACACTCCAGATATGGCAAAGGGAAGAATTTCGGTTTCAACCCTTTCTGAGGCAAACGTAGTGGTTGATAAAATCATCAATTATGAGAGAAATCCTATCGCGAACTCTAAGTTTTATAATACGTCGACTCATTGCGCCTATTTCCAAGATAATAAAAAGGTGAATAATACAGTGGTACATGATGGTTATGAAGACCGCAGATTTGTACTTACTTCTGAGGAAGTGAGAAATTATATGATGGGTTGGGGTAAGACTGTGAATCGCGTATATTTCGCGTATAATTATTCGACGTCTCCACAACGTTATAACAATGATTCTTACTCGAATGGAGCCTTGCTTCCTGCTGATTTGAGAGGCTATTCTGATGTTTGGAGAGGAACGACCTCTGATATTGTAAATGAGATAAATGATGGAAGATTTTATGTGCTTCATCGTGATCACGGATCTGTAGATGGTTGGGGGGATCCTAGTTTCCATACATCTGATATTAAAACTTTGTCCAATGGTAAAAAGTTGCCAGTTGTCTTTAGTATGAATTGTTTAACGGGATCTTATTTGGATGATTGCTGCTTTTCTGAAGCTTTTTTGAGAAAGAGTAATGGTGGAGCCGTTGGTGTAATCGGCGCTTCATGTATAAGTTACAGTGGAAAGAACGATGCACTAATTTTAGGTATGTTTAATACAATTTATCCATCTCCAGGTATTCAAGGCACATTTGGTTCTAATGGACATAATATTACAACCAGCGGTAACAAACCGGTCTATGAAATGGGAAAAGTGTTGAATGAAGGCCTTTTGAAAATGACTCAAATGGGTTATAATCATCAGCATACCTATAAGATTTTCCATTATTTTGGAGACCCATCCATGAGAATGTATACCGAGGTCCCTGCATGTTTTGATCCGGAGATCATTCAGAATGGAACTTCTGTAACGGTGAGAGCTGGTGTGAGCGGATGTTGCATCGCATTGTGTAGTATTTTGGATTACGGGGAAACGTATGTTCAAACATCTAAGAATTGCTCTGTTGCTACGTTTAGCAATATTGATTTCCCGTATTGCGTAGTAATTACCAAACAAAACTATAAACCTTATGTGGGTGCTGGTATCAATTATATCCAAAATAAGACGATAACCAACGATTGTGAAATTATTTCTGATCAAATCTATGCTGGAAATAATGTAACTAGCACAGTTGCAACTGGTAATGTTGCTATAACAAGTGGTAATGTTACAATGAAAGCCAGTCGAAATATCGTTTTCAGAAAAGGTTTTAAAGTAAGCGGAGCAAAATTCAGAGCTTATGTTGAGAATCCTAGTTGTAATTTCTCTTACACACAACCACAAAGTTCTTATGTAGCTGTTAATGGTACATCAAAAGGACGCAATGGTTCGGGTGTAGCTAATAACAACAACTTGGATATAGATGGAAATTATGTGGGAGATGGTACTACAGAGTTGGATGATCAAACGAACACATCTTGTGTGGTATATGTAGACGGAAATCAACTCGTGGTTAAATCTATAGAACCATTGAATGTTGAGGTTGTCGATATGTTGGGACGTCCATTCTATAATGGAACCAATGTGCAGGATGACCGTATCGAGTTGAAACGAGGTGTATACCTTATTAAATATGGAGATAAAGTTCGAAAGATTCTCATCCCATAGTTTTTATGTTTCAGAAATTAGGGTCGGTTCAGTAAAAGGATCGACCCTTTTTTGTGAAAGAAATAAGACAAAGTATATAAGGGAATTTTATTTGCCTGCATTTTCCTTCTGTTTGATCCTATATATATTATGGTGTGTTTGTAGAACAATAATACATTATATATTTAATAGGTGAGAAAATGATTCTGATTTTAATCAAATTATAAAAGGTTGCGTTTTTTTTCCCTTTATTGTGTTATTAACAAAAAATGTTGTATATTTGCGACTGAATTTTTATACAAAATAATGTCTAACGACTAAAGTAATTTAATTATTAACAATTTAAAATGAGTGATTTAACTAACAAAGTGAATCCCGTTGAAGATTTTGATTGGGACGCTTATGAAAATGGCGATGTTGAGACAAACATTAGCCACGAAGAATTGGAAGACAAGTACAGCCAGACATTGAATGTCGTAAAAGACAAAGATGTTGTGATGGGTAAAGTCATTTCCATGAACAAAAGAGAGGTTGTAGTAAACGTTGGCTACAAGTCAGACGGCGTCGTTCCTATGAGCGAGTTTCGTTACAACCCAGACCTTAAAATCGGTGATGAGGTAGAGGTTTACATTGAAAGTCCTGAAGATAAAAAAGGACAATTGTTATTGTCTCACAAAAAAGCACGTGCATCACGTTCTTGGGATTTGGTGAATGCTGCTTTGGAGAATGATGAGATTATTAAGGGTTATATCAAGTGCAGAACGAAGGGTGGTATGATTGTTGACGTATTTGGTATCGAAGCATTCTTGCCAGGTTCTCAAATTGATGTTAAGCCTATTCGCGACTATGATTTGTTCGTTGGTAAAACAATGGAATTCAAAGTCGTTAAAATTAACCACGAATTCAAAAATGTTGTTGTATCTCACAAAGCTCTTATTGAGGCTGAGTTGGAGCAACAGAAGAAAGATATTATTTCAAAACTCGAGAAAGGTCAAGTTTTGGAAGGAACAGTCAAGAACATCACTTCATACGGTGTATTCATCGACTTGGGTGGCGTAGACGGATTGATCCACATTACAGATTTGTCTTGGGGTCGCGTAACACATCCAGAAGAGGTAGTTTCTTTGGATCAAAAGTTGAATGTTGTTATTCTTGATTTTGATGATGATAAGAAGCGTATCGCATTAGGATTGAAGCAATTGACTCCTCATCCATGGGATGCTTTGGATGCTAACTTGAAGGTAGGTGACAAAGTTAAAGGTAAGGTTGTTGTTATGGCTGATTACGGAGCATTTGTTGAAATCGCTCCAGGTGTTGAAGGTTTGATTCACGTTTCTGAAATGTCTTGGTCACAACACTTACGTAGTGCACAAGACTTTATGAAGGTAGGTGATGAGGTTGAGGCTGTAGTTTTGACTTTGGATCGTGCTGAAAGAAAGATGTCATTGGGTATCAAACAATTGAAACCAGATCCATGGGATAACATCGATACAGAATATGCTGTAGGTACAAGACATACTGCAAAAGTTCGTAACTTCACTAACTTTGGTGTGTTTGTAGAAATTACAGAAGGTGTTGATGG
This sequence comes from uncultured Bacteroidales bacterium, assembly GCA_902784425.1. Classification (GTDB taxonomy): domain Bacteria; phylum Bacteroidota; class Bacteroidia; order Bacteroidales; family Paludibacteraceae; genus UBA1181. The sequence goes on along the minus strand of CACZUS010000019.1, from coordinate 34,741 downwards.
TTTGATTCATATTTCTGATTTGTCATGGACTAAGAAGATTAAACATCCTTCAGAGTTCACTCAAATCGGAGCTGAAATTGAAGTTCAAGTATTGGAAATTGATAAAGAAAACCGTCGTTTGAGCTTAGGTCACAAGCAATTGGAAGAGAATCCATGGGATACGTTTGAAACGATCTTCACTGTAGATTCAATTCACGAAGGTACTATCGTAGAAATGATGGACAAAGGTGCAGTGATCGCTCTTCCTTATGGTGTTGAAGGATTTGCTACTCCTAAACACTTGATCAAGGAGGATAAGACTCAAGCTAAGGTGGACGAGAAGTTGCCATTTAAGGTGATCGAGTTCAATAAAGACGCTAAGAGAATCATTCTTTCTCACAGTCGTATTTTTGAGGATGCTCAAAAGAGCGAAGAAGATGTAGAGAAGAAAGAGACAACTCGTAAAAAGAAATCAACCAAGAAGGCTGAACCAGTTGTACAAATGGAGAAGACAACTTTGGGTGATATCGAGGGCTTAGCTGCTTTGAAGGATCAGTTAGAGGCTGACGAGAAATAAATTTCATAATACCTTGCCTCACGAAAGTGGGGTGAGGGTTCTTTAGAAGAACTTAATACAAACAATAGAATTTTTAACTTAATTATTTAATTTATATGAAGAAAAGTTTTTTAGCTTTATTTATGGCTATGGGTCTTGTAGCTGGCGTTAATGCTCAAGATCAAGCAACAGAAGAGGCAGCTGTAGCTAACGCTTCTGAGTCAATCAATCACTGGTCAATCGCAGTAAAGGGTGGTATCAATTACTTACGTGCTGCTGATCAAAAAGTTGATTTTGAAATTGGTGGTGTGATAGAAAGAACATTCAATCCTCGTTGGGGAATGGGTATCGAGTACATGTACTTGAATAATGATGTAGATGCATTTAGAGGAAATCCTGAGATGGATGGTTACAACCATGATATCGACATCTTCGGATCTATTAACTTGTCAAATATTATCGCTCCTTATCGTTCTGCAGGATGGCAGAAATTGAACTGGTACGTAAATGGTGGTCTTGGAACTACTATCTATGGTTCTAAGTTCGGTGAAGGTAATAAAGACACTGGTTGCAAGATGTTGTTCCTTGCATCTTCTGATTTGGAGTACAACGTAGCTAAATATTTGGCTATCTTCTTGGATGCTCAATACAGAATGAACACTAACAACAAGTCTACTCAATTTACATATGGTCGTTCAATCTTCGGAGCTAACCTTGGTCTTCGTATCTTGTTCGGTGGCGAAAGCAACATCCGCAACATCGCTTGGGCTGACTATATTCCACAACAAGAAGTTCCAGATTTGACTCCATTGTTCGAGGCTCAAAAGAAGGAATTGGATGAGAAGGCTGCTGCAATGCAAAAAGAGATCGACGATCAAAACAACCAAATCAAGAACTTAGAGGCTAAGATCAAGTTCACTCAAGATTCTTTGGATCGTCACATCTATCAAACTAAGCCAAAAGTTGCTTACACTCCAACTGCAGAAGAGGCTCAAATCATCAAGACTGCTTTGTCTAACTTGGAATTCGAGTCTGCTAAGGCTACTATCAAGTCTACATCATTCACTTATTTGGATGGTTTGGCTGAATTGTTGAAGAAACACCCAGAGTGGTCAGTTAAATTGGCTGGTCACACAGATAACACTGGTAAGGCTGCTAAGAACCTTCAATTGTCTAAGGATCGTGCTAACGCAGTTAAGAACTACTTAGTATCTAAGGGTGCTGATGCTGCTAACATCGAGGCTGAAGGTTTTGGTTCTTCTAAACCTATCGCTTCTAACAACACTGCAGCTGGTAAGGCTAAAAACCGTCGTGTTGAAGTTCAATTGTTCTCTAAATAATCTTATTTAGTAGATTCATTATAAAAAAGGTGGAGATTTTCTCCACCTTTTTTTGTTTGTCTTGCTCCTGATATTCTATGAAAAAATCCTTTTTATGCTATTCTCTTTTTTCCCTATTTGTTTTCTGTTAGAGAAAAATAAACAACGAAAGCTCATTGAGAAAACATTATAAAAACCTACTTGCATTTTTTTATTTGTCAAACATGAAAATGTAGTATATTTGCACTCGAATTGATATAAGGTGAATTCTAGTGCACGAATATAATTTATAGAACCCTCATATAAGGTATTTGTTTCATGTCAGACATTAAATTACAGATATTAGGATCCGGGTCGGCAATGCCCACGAAAACACGAAACCAAGTGTCTCAAGTGTTGTCTCTACATAACAAATCCTTTATGATTGATTGCGGTGAAGCCACACAGGTTCAAATGGTTCGTTGCTCGGTTTCTCTCTCTCGAATGAATCATATCTTTATCTCTCACCTGCATGGGGATCATTGCTTCGGTCTCGTGGGACTTATCTCTACATTGGGAATGAAATCAAGAACGTCAGATTTATATATTCATTCACATGCGGCATTAGAACCATTGATTCAACCACTTCTCAAATTTTTCTGCCGTGATCTTCCCTTTAAAGTGTTTTTTGAACCTTATACTCAATCCTCTTCTGAAATTCTTTTTGAAGATCGAGGCATCATTGTCTCTTCTTTCCCGTTGAAACACTCCTTGCCATCATCGGGATTCCTTTTTAAAGAGAAAGAAAAGGAACGACATGCGATACCAGAAAAGTTGAAGTTCTACAATGTTCCTATAAAAGAGATCGCTGCCATAAAAAATGGTGCTGATTTTATCACTTCAGAGGGTGTTGTCGTCCCTAATGCACAACTGACCACACCTCCGTCGCCATCCTTTTCTTATGCATATTGCTCTGATACGGTATATGATGAAAAGATTATTCCATATATTGAAGGCGTGAATCTCTTGTATCATGAAGCAACTTTCCTTCATGAGCATTTGTCCAAGGCAAAGGCTACGATGCATACGACGGCATTACAAGCGGCCACCATTGCTGCAAAGGCAAAGGTTGATAAATTGCTGATCGGACACTTCTCTGCTCGTTACACGGATCTTAATCCTTTGTTGAAAGAGGCTCAGACCGTTTTCCCTAACACATGCCTCGTAAACGATGGGGCGATTTTTAATTTATGATGTTTATGAGAACAATTAAAATATATATTTTCCTAACACTTTGTTGCCTATCTACTGCCTTCGCTGCAGAAACGGAGATATTTGGCGTCGTTCGTGATTCTGTGACGAGGGAAACTTTGCCTTATGTGGCTGTTTATTTTAAAAACACCACGAGGGGTACGACAACAGACTTATATGGCAAATATTCCATCATAACAAAGGAACCTGGTGTCCTTGTCTTTTCCATGATGGGATATAAAGATTACAAAGTGAATGTAAAAGCGGATGGCGTTAAGCGAAATATAAAGGTGAATTTAGCTCCAGATGTCTATTCGTTAAATGAAGTGGTGGTTAACCCTAAGAAACAAAGATATAAAAACAAGAATAATCCTGCCGTCGACCTTATAAAGGAGATGATTGACAGAAAAGATTTGGCTAACCCGAAATCACATGACTACTGTTCTTATGATCATTACCAAAAGGTTACTTATTCATGGAATGAATTTGAAGAGCATAAACATGTCTTGTTGCCTAAAAAGTTTGGCTTTCTATACGACCATACGGATACATCACGATATGGTAAAAGTATTTTGATGGCGGGTATTCGAGAATGTATCTCTACTCACTATTACCAGAAAGAACAGGAGAAGGAAGTTACGTTAATTCGTGCTCAGAAAAGTGTTGGTATTGATGAGATTTTTCCACAGGAAGGCGTGAAAAAAATGTTGGATGAAATGTTTCAGGAAGTTGACATTTTCTCTAATGACATCTTGTTACTTACCGACCATTTTGTTAGTCCGTTGGCCAATATAGCTCCTAGTTTCTATAAATATTATATGTTGGATACATTGGTCGTAAATGGCGATTCTTGTGTTAACCTTGCTTTCACACCAAGAACGACCGAGGCGTTTGGATTTACGGGAAATCTGTATGTCTCCTTGGACTCTTCTCGTTTTATTCATCATGCTCATTTCAATTTGCCGAAAGATATCAATATGAATTTTGTCGAAAGCATGTATTTTGAACAAGATTTTGAAAAGGCAACGGATGGCTCTCGTCTTATAAAGAAGGATCTTATTTGTGTGGAGTTTTTTGTTCCTACACTTCCTCGAATTTATGGGGAACGATTAAACACCTATCAAAACTATGATTTTAAGGCTCCTGAAGATTCCTCTTTCTTTGACGATAATCCGCCTGTCGTCGAGGCGAAGAATGCAGACTATCAGACGAAAGCTGCTTGGGATACTCTTCGTCATATTGAGTTGACTGCAGGGGAGCAACAGATGGATTCGTTGATGAATCGCCTTAATGATGTGAAATTGTTCCGTTTCTCAAAAAAAGTCTTAGAGTTGTGCGTGAATAATTTCTTGCCGACAAAAAAAGAAAAAAGTCAGTTCGATTATGGTCCGATATTCTCTACCGTTTCTAGTAATCGATTGGAAGGTTGTCGATTGCGTGTGGGTGGCGAAACAACCACAGCATTTGATAAACATCTCTTCCTTGAAACGTATATGGCTTATGGAATTAGAGACCATCGCCCCAAAGGAATGTGTGCATTGGAATGTTCTTTCAATGATCATAAAAAATATCGATTGGAGTATCCAATTCATTCATTGCGTGTCTATGGAAAGTATGACGTAGGTAAAGTGGGAGAGAGTTATGTGGGAGATGAGAATATATTAGCTTCGTTGTTTAGCAGAACAGACGATCGCAACGCTATTTATCAGACAGAAGCTGGTGTGATTTACCAAAATGAATTCTATTCTGGTTTTTCCTACAAAACGGAACTTTTGTATAAAACATCCTACTCAACGTGGCTGACACAGTTCAATCGCTATAATGCAGATGGCAGCTATTCTCCTATTGATGATTATACGGTTTCTACCTTGAAGATCTCTCTGAGATACTCAAAGGATGAAGAGTTCTTTCAGGGAAGAAGATTCCGCTATTCTTTGAATAAGGAACATCCTGTTTGGCTCCTAACTCATACAATGGGTATGAAGGGCATTTTAGGTTCTGATTATACTTATAATCGTACGGAGGCAAGTTATGAGCAACGTTTCTGGCTCTCGTATTTCGGTTATGTAGATATCTTCCTTAAAGCATCCAAGGTGTGGAATAATGTTCCTTACACTCTGTTGGATGTGCCAGATGCTAGTTGCTCTTATACGATGAAGCAACATGCCTTTTCTTTGCTCGATCCTGTGGAGTTCGTTTGCAACCAATCATTGACATGGGATGTGGCTTATTTTATGAATGGCTTGATACTAAATAGAGTGCCACTTCTTAAAAAACTCCAATTGCGCGAATTCCTAACATTTAAGGGCGTATGGGGTGAGTTGTATAATCAAGCTAATCCTGATGTGACAGCCAATCCAGAAGGCTTGTTCGTCTTGCCATCCACTTCGTATGCTTTCGAGGGGAAACCTTATATGGAGGTTGGTGTCGGGTTGGATAACATACTTAAACTCTTCCGATTGAGTTATGTCTGGCGACTGTCGTATAAGAATCATGCTGACGTCCCTCATCATGGACTTCGTTTCGCACTTCATTTAGACTTTTAAGGTGAGTTCGATGAATTATTATCGTTATAAAATATTGTTGGGATGGATAGCCACCTTCCTCTTCTTGTTCGCCTTTTCTTGCTCTGCAGAGAACCAACAGAATGAGAAAGCCATTTTTAACGCATCTATTGACTCTGTTTCGTATCGTATAGACACGTTGATGAACAACTCTATTCATAATGGGGCTTTCCCTGGCGCTGTAGTGGCAATTGTTCGAAAGGATTCAATCCTATTTGTCAAAGCCTATGGAAATCGTTCGTTGGTTCCTGATACTCTGCCCATGACAATAAACACCATTTTTGATATAGCTTCGTTAAGTAAGTGTGTGGGAACAACAACCTCAGTGCTCCAATTGGTTGAACAAGGAAAGATCTCATTGGATGATAAGGTGAAAAAGTATATTCCGGATTTTAAACCCTATATATCGTCTGAAGATACTATTGATATTACCATTCAAGATCTCCTGACACACTCCAGTGGATTGGATTCATACATCTCTCATCTGAAAAAATATGAAAAACGATTCAATGGGAATCCTGATTCCTTGATGCACTTGATTGCAGTACAATCAAAACGTAATTTTAAACCAGGCACTAAATTCATGTATAGTTGTTTGAATTTTATTACTTTGCAAAACATTGTACAGATTGTTTCTGGTGAGAGGTTGTGCGATTATGTGCAAAAAAATGTGTTTGATGTATTGGGCATGAAGAACAGTTGTTATTTCCCTTCTGATGTTGATGTTCCTTCTGATTTGGAGATCGCTCCTACAGAGATGCAGAAGGATGGTGTGCTGTTGTGTGGACGTGTGCATGATCCATTGGCTCGTATGTTGAATGGCGGTAATTCTGGTAATGCGGGTATCTTTTCTACCGCACAAGATCTCTCGTTGTTTTGTATGGCGATAATGAATGGGGGAGAGATAAATGGTCGTCGAATACTTCAGCCGGAGACAATTGACAAAATGGTCAATGTTCCTGCCTGTAACGATTCTGTTGTGGGACGAGGCTTGGGATGGGACATCTCCAGTACCCATTCATCAATATTGGGTGAACAACTCCCCAATCATTGTTGTATATGCCACACTGGGTTTACGGGTACCTCCATTGTGATGGATTTGGATGCTCGTGTGGCGATTATTTTTTTGACGAACCGTGTACATCCGTACAATGGAGGTTCTGTTAAGAATGTCCGTGTGGAGTTGTCTAATATCGTTTCAAAAATGATTGAGTTTGAATGATATGATGTGTGTTCTGTAAATTCATTGGTATATGAACGAAATAAAGGTTATTCGAGGAAGAGAAGAGTGGGTGAGAGCCGGTGCTTATTCAGTTAGAATACAGGGTATGAACAGGCAACACCATATACCTTTAGAGATGGAGTTTGATGAACATGATTGTGAAGATACGTGGTATGTGGTCCTGCTTGATGATGGCTATCCAGTTGCAACTTGCCGATTTTATGAGGTAAGTCCAACGGCGGTCTCGTTAGGTCGTGTGGTGGTACTCCCTGAATATAGAGGTCAGAATTTAGGTAGTCGAACGATAACAGAAGCAGAGCAAATGGCCACTGAACTTGGATATGAAAGGATTGAGATAGATAGTAGAACTGTGGCTATTCCGTTTTATGAAAAAAATGGCTATGAGATAGTTGATTCGACGGTGAAGAATAAGGATTTGTTTGAATGTGTGCGAATGAGAAAACGTATTGTGCCGAATCAGTAGCGGAAACATCTCATGAAATCAATATATAAAAACCGACATAAATTTCGCTTGTGTAGATAATAAATCTAAAATTGACCTTGGTTTTATGTTTGTGATAGATGAATATTCTACTTTTGTTTAAAAATGTGGTTTTTTATTTTAAAGTAAAAGAAAGACTGATTGCTTTTGTTATTCTTGTCTAACTTTGTAACAATTTTATAACAGGTATAATATTTACAATAATGAGTAAAAAAGGTTTAGGAACTATTTGTGTCCAAGAAGGATGGAAACCCAAGAAAGGAGAGCCACGTGTGCTTCCTATATATCAGTCTACAACATTTAAATATGATACAAGTGCAGAGATGGGAGATCTTTTTGATTTGAAGGCTTCTGGTTATTTCTACACTCGTCTTCAGAATCCAACCAACGATGCAGTTGCTGCAAAGATTTGTGCGTTGGAGGGTGGTGTAGCTGCTATGTTGACCTCATCAGGACAAGCTGCCAGTTTCTACGCTATTTTTAACGTATGTCAGGCAGGCGATCACTTTGTGTCATCTTCATGTATATATGGAGGAACATTCAATTTGTTCGCTGTGACAATGAAGAAAATGGGTATAGAATGTACGTTTGTTGATCCAGATGCTTCAGAAGAAGAGATTTCAAAGGCTTTTCGTCCTAACACCAAGGCTTTGTTTGGAGAGACAATCGCCAACCCAGTGTTGAGCGTGTTGGATATAGAGAAATTTGCACGTATCGCACATTCTCACGGAGTTCCTTTGATCATTGATAATACATTCCCAACGCCAATTAATTGTCGTCCGTTCGAGTTTGGTTGTGACATTGTGACACATGCTACGACGAAGTATATGGATGGACATGCAACCAATGTTGGTGGTTGCATCGTTGATAGTGGTAATTTCGATTGGGAAGCGCATAAAGATAAGTTCCCAGGTTTAACGCAACCAGATGAGTCATATCATGGTTTGGCATATAGCAAGGCATTTGGTAAGGGTGCATACATCACTAAAGCAACAGCTCAGTTGATGCGTGATTTGGGTTCTATTCAAGGTCCTCAGAATGCATTCTTGTTGAACCTAGGATTGGAAACACTTCATGTTCGTATGCCTAAACACTGTGAGAATGCACAGAAGGTGGCTGAGTATTTGGAGTCACATCCAAAGGTGGCATGGGTTAACTATCCAGGATTGAAGTCAAGCAAGTATTACGAATTAGCACAAAAACAATTCACTAATGGACAATCATGTGGTGTTGTTACATTTGGCGTGAAGGGTGGACGTGAGACATCCATCAAGTTCATGGATAGCTTGCAGTTGGCTTGTATCGTAACACACGTGGCAGATGCACGTACATGCGTGCTTCACCCAGCATCTCACACTCATCGTCAGTTGTCTGATGAGCAGTTGTTGGAGGCAGGTGTTCGTCCTGACTTGATTCGTTTCTCTGTTGGTATCGAAGAAGCAGAAGATATCATTGCAGATTTGAAACAAGCATTGGAAAAATGCTAATTGAGTTCTGAAAAATAAAAAAGCAGTAGAGACGCACGGCCGTGCGTCTCTATTTTTTTGAAAGGTGAAATCGCTGAAGTTTTAATATGCGAAGAATAATTTCTACCTTTGCACGCAGATTATAAATTTATTCACGTATAAATGTTATGAGAAATTTGAAAGGAAAATGGGCTCTGATTACAGGTGCTAACAGAGGCTTAGGTTACAGAATCACAAAGTTTATGGCTTCTCAAGGTTGTAATCTTATCTTACATAGTAGAGATTTGAAACATACGGAGAACGTGTATGGAGAGGTGACAGCCATGGGTGTTGAAGCCTATTGTATCGCGGCTGAGTTGTCAAAACCAGAGCAAGTTAAGGCCATGATTGATGCAATCAAAAAGAAGGGAACGCAAGTGGATATTCTATTTAATGATGCAGCAGTTCAAATCGCTTATCGTACAGAATATTTCACCACTCCAGTTTCAGATTATACGGAAAGTTTTATGATTAACACCATAGCTCCGATGATGTTGTGTTATGCCTTCATGCCACCGATGATAGAAAGAGGCTTCGGGCGCATTATAAACACCACGAGCGGTATTCAGAATGAACCACAACAAGCAGGTTATTCTGCTAGTAAGGCTGCTTTGGATAAGGTGACAAAGGATTTGGGTACTACAGTTGAGGGAACCGATGTGATGATAAATTTAGTGGATCCAGGATGGTGTCGTACTGACTTAGGAGGACCAAAGGCTCCCAATGATCCAGACTCTGTTATCCCAGGTATGGTGTTGGGCGCTTTTGCAGATGATAAGAAGAGTGGACGATGGATCAGTGCGCAGGATTATGCAGGAATGACATTGGAAGAAGCATTGAAAAAATTTGAAGGCAAATAAGGCAGATTTTATAATCCATTTTGTATAATCTGTAGAGACGCACGGCCGTGCGTCTCTACAGTACCATAATGACGGACAGCAAGTTACCGAAACATTATCGAACTTGTAAACTTACACATATTAGGGTAAAGAGAACAATCAATAATGTTATAATGATGCGAATGATATCTGTCTTCTTGTATCCTGTAGAGGTGTATTGAATGGTGTTATAAGAACTATAGCAGATGTTGTGTCTCGCCTGATATCTAATATAGAGCCAGTGGCAAAAGAATCCAAGACCTATGCCAAGTAACGCACCAACGAGAATGTCGCATGGAAAGTGTACGCCTAGGTATATCCGCGAGTAGGAGAATAACAGTGCCCATAAGATGGTGCAGATGGTGTAGGGCTTATATCTGAATAATAAGCAACTGAACACAGCAAATCCGAAACCGTTGGCAGCATGAGAAGATGGAAATCCGAATGCACCACCTTTGTATCCGTATACATACTGTAATATGTTTTCAATGACAGAATCGTGACTAGGGCGAGGTCTCGCAATTAAAGGTTTTAACAAAGATGCGGAAATTTGATCACATAAAAGAAATACTAAGGCAACCAATCCAATGAGGATAAAAAATTCTTTCCTTTTGTTTCTGAATAATGCATACACGAACATAATGAAAACGGGTAGCCAGACTAAAATTTGGGATATCATCCAAAAGAATAAATCAGATCCAATGGTGTGCTGATCGCCCATGTTTAAAAGGATCATTAGGTCTCTGTCATATGATTGAAGTGCTTCTGTCATGTCGAATTTTATTAAAATTTATAGAACAAAGGTATACGGATAGTCGCAAATTTACAAAAGTTCCATTATTTTTGTAACCGAATAAGAAGTTTTAATTATGAAAATTGTTATTGCAGGAGCCGGTGAGGTAGGTACTCATTTGGCTAAGATGTTATCCCGAGAGAATCACGATATTGTTGTGATAGAAGAAGACAGGGAGAAGGTACAGAATATCGAAAAATTGTATGATTTGATTGCTGTACAAGGCATATGTACGGCTATTCAGGACTTGAAAGAGGCTGGAGTAAAAAGCGCAGACCTGTTTATCGGTGTCACTCCAATTGAAAGTCGTAACATTACATCGTGTATTTTGGCCCATAAATTAGGTGCGAAAAAGACGGTTGCCCGTATTAATAATTATGAATATTTACTAGAAGAGAACCAAAAGTTTTTTAATGATTTGGGAATCGATGCCTTGATTTATCCAGAGTTGTTGGCTGCCAAGGAGATTACTTCGTCTATAAAGATGAATTGGGTGCGTCAGTGGATGGAGTTCTCGAATGGAGCATTAACATTGATTGGTATGAAGATACGTGCCAATGCGCCAATCCTTAATCAGAAACTGATGGATTTGAAAAATAGTGAGTTCTATCGTGTGGTTGCCATTCGACGAAATTCAGAAACGATAATACCTAAAGGTTCGGATGAAATAAAAGCAAATGACATTGTTTACTTTATCACGACGAAGGATTACATACCTGATGTGCGTATGCATGCGGGTAAGGAAGTTATCCAAGTGAAGGATTTGATGATCGTTGGTGGTGGTAATATCACAATGAAAACAATCGAAAGTATGCCTGATGACGTAGATGTGAAAGTGTTGGAACGTGACAAGTTGAAGGTGACCAATCTGATGGAGAAGACGGACAATGCGATGATTTTAAATGTGGATGCTAGTGACTTGGACGTTCTTCGTGATGAGAATATCGCTGAGATGGATGCGTTTGTTGCCCTGTCTGATAACTCAGAGGCAAACATTTTGGCATGTATTGCTGCAAAACGATTTGGATTGAAGAAGACGATTGCGGAGATTGAAAATGTCGACTATATCCAATTGGCTGAAAGTTTGGATATCGGAACTGTTATCAATAAAAAATTGTTGGCCGCAAGTTATATTTACCAATATACATTGGATGCCGACGTTCATAATGTGAAGTGCTTGACGCATGTGGATGCAGAAGTGGTCGAACTAACTCCAAAGGAAGGTTCGCCGATCACAAAGGGCCGCATCATGGATGTGAAACTGCCAAATGATTTGTTTATTGGTGGAGTGGTGAGAAATGGTGTCGGATTTATCGCTAATGGTCAAACACAAATACAAACAGGTGATGATGTGATTGTTTTCTGCTTGTCCTCCTGTTTCCATAAATTGGATGGTTTGTTCAATTAGATTTCTTTGTTAAAGTTATCAACTGACATTTAGTTCAGCTGATTGTCGGATTTATATGGAAATAAAAAAGCCTCAATGTTTTCTTCTGAAATCAATGAGGCTTTTCACTGTTTGATCGGATATCTCCGTCGTCGATTATGTATTTGTTTGTTTCTGTTCATTTCTTTTTGTTTTAAAGGGTTAATCACTTCATGGCTTCCAATTCCATGTATACTTTAGTTGAAAATGAGATTACAAATACTGATGCTAAAATAGCTGCTATTGTCATAATCGTAAAAATTTAAAAGGTTAAACACTTGTTTTGTCTAAAACTTTTCTTAGTCTTTCAATGCGGAAACTTCCATATAAACTTTTGCTACGAAAGAACCTAAAATCACTGTGGAAAATAATGCTGCTATCATAATTATACAAATTTTATACGTTAATAATTCATTTTAGTGACTCTCTCTCTCTGAATCACATAGCAAATATAGCCACTAAATTTTATATATCCAAATAAATATGCAGAAAATTTAGTTAAAAAATGTTAAATTAATGCATATATGCATAAATAAAGAATAAATATACAAAAGTAAATGTATAAAAATTTGTATAAATATGTAAAAAATAGTGTAAATGACTAAAAAAGTGCTCTCTTTCCTTTTTTTCACCAAATAAAATGATAGATTTGCATCGAAAGATATGGGTGACTAGATTTTAAGAGCCCGTCTCTTTCCTACAACTAACAACTTATTACAACTTACAATTTAAAATTTGACGTATTATGGACAATTTTCTTAAAGGTGCAGTGTTCGGCGCTGCTGTTGCATTAGTAGGTGCTTATCTTTTAGGTACAGACAAGGGAAAAGAAACTTGTAAGAAGGTGATGAATGAGGTGGATAAGCTGAAGAGTGAGATTAAAACGAAGATTGATGAGACCTTATCGGATTATCAAGAATCGGAATCTGATCCAGAAGGTGTGTGACGTATTGCACCTTATGGTAGGTGGTGAAAATAATAGATGATGTAGAGGCAAAGCATGAGTGCTTTGTTCGTGTTGAGGGAATAGAAAAAAAATGTATCATATTTTTAATCCTGAAAGTGACCTCGCCCTTTCTGTGGGTGAAAAAGTTTATAATCCTCCGAAAGCCATTCTTCGGTTCTCGGAGGATCTTTCATTGTTGCCGTTGTGGTATGCAAATCCTTCTGATTGGGTGTTGACGCGTACGCCTGTGCCGACTGATTGGATGAAAGAGGTGCGAGAAAAATTGTCGGTCGACGTAGCTTGGCTCTCGTGGGAGGAGTATAAAAGGCAGTCCGTTCCTTCTGATCTCCTCTCTCCGTGGGGGTGGAACTATTCATTATATAATAGATGGAAGAAAGAGAGTGCATCCCAGCAGATTGTCGATTGTGTGAAAATTCGTGAGTTGTCTTCTCGAACAATCACTCGCGAGGTCTTATCCCTTCCGTATATAAAGGATAATATATTGTCTCCTTCATTTGTCACGCCAGTTATTCTGACGTCATGGGAAGAGACGCTATCTTTTGTGCAATCACACGGTCGTGTGGTTTGTAAGGCTCCTTGGTCGAGTAGTGGAAAGGGATTGTGCTGGATGGAGAATGAATCACCATCCATGATGAAAAGATGGTTCGAGAATTTGGTGGAGAAGCAGGGATTCGTGATGGGGGAGAAAGCCTACAATAAAGTGATGGATTTTGCAATGGAGTTCTGCAGTGAGAACGGACAAGTATCTTTCCTCGGGTATTCTTTTTTCCAAACAGATAATGGAAAGTATAAGGGAAATTTGTTGGCTTCCGATGAGTGGATGGAAGCGCAATTGACACAATATGTGGAACAATCATTGATAAAGGGGTTGATTGAGTCTCTGTGTGCCTACTTTACGGAACGTGTGGCTCCTTATTATAAGGGATGTTTCGGTGTGGATATGATGGTGATAGAAGAGGGGAAAGTCTATTATTTACATCCTTGTGTAGAGGTCAATTTGCGTATGAACATGGGTGTCGTCTCTCATGTTTTGTACGAGCGGTATGTGGCTCCTGACTGTCGAGGTGATTTTTTTGTCAACTCTTTTCCATCGCATGAGGCATTACTCTCTTTTCATACTACTATGCAAAAGCATCATCCGTTAATAATAGAAAAGGGAAGGGTGAAACAAGGCTATTTGCCTTTAACCTATCAGTCGGAAGAGGCTCTCTCTTTAGCAGGAATGAATGTGAATTAAACACATTTTTGTTTGATAAATAGAATCTTATGCTTTTTTGAAACTTTTTTTTTGTCTTTTCAAAAACAAGTTCTATCTTTGCCCATGACGAGATTAGACAAGGTTTTTATTTGTGAGATGTTTATATTCAGTAGAGTGGCATCCCCTAATTAAGAGTTAAAATCATTATTATAAAGAAGAATTATATTCTTCTGAGATAAATTAAATTTAAGACCATGTATTACAAAAGCAATTTAAAAGGTTTTATGTGCATGCTGCTATTGCTCATACCTCTTTATGCAAATGCGGTAAATGTCTTGGTTGTCGAAGTGAACAATCCCACGAATAGTGAGGTGATCTTTGCTTTGAAAGACAATCCGAAGTATTGGATAGAAGGATCGACGCTTAAGCTCTCTTCTGCCACCACAAGTGCGGAGTTCCAAATTTCTACAGTGGTGAAAGCTTATTTCAAGACTGATTTGTCAGTGTCGCTGTCAGAGTCAGCTTCTGATAAGGTTTCTTGTTATCCGAATCCAACTGTGGAAGGTGTTTATGTTACTCATGTGGGAAAAGACGCTACCGTTATCTTATGTGATATGACAGGAAAGATAATTTCCCGACCCGTATCGTTCGATGTAGACTCTGTTTACATTGATCTCTCTAACCTTCCAACTGGAAGTTATTTTGTAAAAGTTAATCAACAATCGTTTAAAATCATAAAGCAATGAACAAGCATTATATCTTGTCTTGCGTAGGTTTGTTGTCAATTAACATGTTCGCGCAAGATAATATTACAGTGGATTATAAGGACGGAAGTTCTCGCTCATTCCCCACTAATTTGGTGGACACGATGGTCGACAACTTATCGTCTCATAAAATGATTTTGTCAATACCTGCAGAATCAGAGTCGTTGACATTCCCTCAGGTTATTCAAGAATCTCAAATTCAACTGAATGGTGCTGATAAGAAACAAAGTTTCAATGTGCTTCAGTCTCTTTCTCTCCTTCAGTCTGATAATACAAAACTTAGTTGTGATTACGTTGTGGAACTGGGTAATCGTTCTTCTGCAACAATCATCATACCTTATTTGAATAACTTCTCAAGTTTAAAAGTAAACCTAAAATCATCTGGTTCCTATGTGTTCATAGATGGAAAGAAATACATGGAGGGTGCTTCCGTTGATTTTTCAAAACCTGTGAAGATTCAGGTCGTTGCCTTTAATGGTGATGTCCGTACTTATGAGGTTAGTATCAAGGGCTCTTCTCTTCCGATTGTTTCCATCGAAGGAGGTTCCATTACAAGTGAATGGTCGGAACAGAAGGTGAGTGTCGCTAATGGTTCAAGTCAGACTGTAAATGTGAAGGGGAAAGGCTCTCACTTTAAAACTGGTTTGAAAAATTCATACACGTTGAAATTCAAAGAGAAACAATCCTTGTTGTCTCTTCCTAAAGCAAAACGTTGGGTGTTGTTATCGTCTCAACATGATCCATCTTTGTTGAAAACCACAGTCGGTTTTGATTTGGCTAAAGAGTTTTTCTCTTTCGGATGGACTCCATCTTCAAAACCAGTAGAGCTGGTGTTGAATGGAAAGTACGAAGGTACCTACTTCCTAACAGAACAGATACGTGTATGTGAAGGTAGAGTAGTGGATGGTTGCGTTATTTCGGCTGAAAGCGAAGAGAAAGATGGTGATGATTCATTTGTTATGGCTAAATCTGGTATTCGCTATGTGATGAGCGACCCTGAGACTGGTTTTGCCGGCACCTATTTATTACGTACAGAAGCAAAATTGAAAAACTTTGAATCGCTCTTGTGGAGTGGAGGATCAATCTCTTCATCAGTAGCAGATTTGAAGTCCTTTGCTGATTGGTTTGTCTTCTCAGAATGGATGAAGAATAAGAATCTACTGATGTCTGATGATTATTTGACCGTTAGTTCTGAGGGAACAATTGCCATGGGACCAATTTGGGAACAGAGTAAAACATTTGGTGCTGAAGATGAATATGATGTTGAAGGTTGGGTGTCAAAGGATAATTCGTTTGTTGCTCAATTGCTGAAGAATAATACCTTCCGTTCGTATGTAACGGAAAGATTAGAATATCTTTCTAGTCATGAATCGGATATCTTATCGATAGTGTCCAATCGTGCGGCAGAAATCGTGGAGAGCGCATCTGGAAACGAGGCCGTTTGGCATAGTTTAGGTGCAGGTCAGTATGATGTGGAGACTATTACTCCGTTGTTTGAAAGTAAAAAACAGCAAATCTCTGATTGGTTGATCGGTCGTTTGCAGTGGATGAAACAAAATTTTTAAAAAGTCGTTGTCATGAAAAAGATATTCATAAATAGAATCCTATTATTGGTGACATGCTTATTATCCATGAATGTTGCCTCTGCACAAAATTCAGTGCAATTGCCTACATCTTATGGCGTTGATGCATTGGATCTTAATATGATCGACACTGTAAGTTTTGGCAAAGAGAGAAGTCGTATTGTTATCTCTTCTTCTCCTGAATCGATAGATAAAATCACCTTTAGTGTTTCCGATGTGGATTTGGAAAAGGCTGATAATCCTACTTCAGGTAATCAGTTGACCTCTGTCTCTTTGACGGATGCTGCCAATCCTAATATCGTATATGCTACTGTGGATGCTACAAAGAACGGATCGGAATTCGATGTGTTCGTACCTTATTTGCTTCAGTTGTCAAATTTAGCATTGTCTTTTAAAGCAACCGGAAATGTCTATTGCAACGGCGTTTTGCAAAAGAGTGGTGTCTCTAAGGTAGACTTCTACTATCCTCAGACATATAAAGTGGTGGATGCATCGGGTAACGTTGCTACCTATACGGTGCATGTGTATAACTCAGGTCTCCCTGTTGTTTATATCACTACATCGGATGGCGCTGCTTTGTCAACTAACTGGTCGGAGAATAACGAGATGACTGTTATGCTTTCGGATGATGCGGTTAACTATTCCAGCAACTTGGTTGCGTTGAAATATAAGGGTAGTAAGTATTCAACCTCTCCAAAACGCTCTTATAGCGTTAAATTGGATAAGAAGAGTGCTCTTTTGGATATGTCTGCTAGCAAACGTTTCTCCATCTATTCTAATAATGATGATGCATCTTTGTTACGTACACGTATTGCATACGAGATTGCTGCTAAGGCTACCGGCTTGTCATGGACTCCTAAGGCATCTCCAGTGGAATTGATTGAAAATAACGTTCATAAAGGGTCATACTTGTTGGCGGAAGATGCTCGCATCTCTGCTGAACGTGTGAATGCAAAAGCTTTGTTGGAGTGGACCAATGAGTATGAGGAGGATGCCGATTGCTTCAAATCAGATACCTATCAACTGATTTTCACATTGGAAGATGAAGATGGTATGAAGGCTTCGGATGCTAAAGGTTATATCGATGCTTTTGAGAGTGGTTTGAAGAAGAACTCAGGCTTGAGCAATATAGATGTGAATAGTTTTGTAGACTGGTATTTGTTGCATGAAATCTTTAAAGACAACGGTGCTGTTAAATCCGCTATGTTGTCTATCTCTGCTGATGGAAAGATTTCTATGGGTCCAGTTAATTCTCAAGAAGATGCATTAGGTAATTATGGTGAATCGGCTGAAGGTTTCGTACTTCGCAGTCACCCATGGTTCGCTCGTCTATTTGAGAATCCACAATTCGTCTCTGCATTGTATGAAAGATTCAATGAGATGAAGACTGAAATTACTTCTATGTCTTATGATGCATTGATAAAGGAACTGACTCTTTCTTATAAGGGAAATTCAATGATATATTCTAGTCGTAGCACATTAGAATCGGATGTGGCAGAGATTCAAGGTTGGTTGAAGAAACGTCTTGACTGGCTTTCTATTCGCTTCGAGAATGATAATATTACGGCAAAAGAGCCATCAAATGGTCAGAATACTATATCATCATTTGAATTGAAGAAGAATGCAAACTCTTCAGCATTGTTGTCTGATTATAAGGCCACTATAACAGGAGATAGCGTTAAGATCTTTGTTCCGTATCTTGTTCATTTTGATCTTAAACCGGAGTTCACGCTTTCGTCGGGTGCTAAAGCTTATGTTAACGGCGAAGAACAGACTAGCGGAACATCTGTTGTGAACTTCCTACATCCTGTAACTTATAAAGTTGTGGCACAAGGCGGACAGGTACGCAACTATGTGGTATCTATCTATAACTCAGGTATTGGTGTTATCTATATCAATACTCCTAATGGTCAAGGCATCAATAGTAAGGATAGATGGATAGAGAGAACGGATATGGTCGCTTATAGAAGCGATGGTACTGTTGATTATGATGCAGGTTCGGATCAGGTGCAGGTAAAAGGTCGTGGTAACTCTACATGGTCTTGTTCGAAGAAACCGTATGCTGTTAAACTCAATAAGAAGAGTTCTGTATATGGAATGTTGGAGAATAAGAGATGGTGTTTGATGGCCAACTATTATGATCGCACCTTCTTCCGTAACGAGTTCTCTAATTACCTTGCTAAAACATTCACAGGTGCCGATTGGGCTCCAAGTGGTGTATTCGTTGAATTGGTGTTGAATGGTAAACATATTGGTAACTACTACTTCTGCGAGCAAGTAAGAGTAAATGATGAAAGAACACCGGGCGTTCATCTTGTTGAGGCTGATCTGAAAGAAGGTACTGGACAGTTTAAAGGTCCTAAGAGTGGTAACTATTTCAACTTGAAGGATTCTGAATTAGAGAATGAAAATCAAGGAGTTCAGGAAGCAAGTAATAAGATAAACGAACTTGAAGCAGCTTTGTACGACACGACCTATAGTGGTGAAGTGAATGCTTCCAGTTGGGCAAAGGTGAAGAGCATGATTGACTTGAACTCTTTCGCAGATTGGTATATCATCAAGGAATTAAGTAAGGACTATGATGGAAACATGTATACAAGTTGTTTCTGTCACATTATGGAAGATGGTATCATCCGTATGGGTCCTATCTGGGATTTCGACCTTGCATGGGGTGGTAACCCATTCCAATATATGTTTGGTGGCGGAGGTATGTTCGGCTTTGGCGGTGGAGGCACCGACTATGCTTGGTACAACGAACCTGAAGGATATTACATCGGTGCAAGACAACAATCCGCTGGCATGGGTGGCGGCTGGACATGGAACCCTGGAGGTCAACAAAATCAAGGACAATCTGGTCCAACCAACTGGTTTATGATTTTCTTCAAACAAAAAGAATTCCAAAAATTGGTGTTGGATAGAGTGAATCTTATGGCTGAACATATTGATGAAATTAATGCATACATTGATTATCACACAAGACTGCTGAATCTC
Organism: uncultured Bacteroidales bacterium; assembly: GCA_902784425.1. Classification (GTDB taxonomy): domain Bacteria; phylum Bacteroidota; class Bacteroidia; order Bacteroidales; family Paludibacteraceae; genus UBA1181. The sequence continues at coordinate 15,264 of CACZUS010000019.1, read as the reverse complement.
TCGTATGAGTCTAATCAACAATGTTCTACTTATGATACTTCCGATACTCGACAGATGAATTACAAACAACGTATGGAGATCATTAAGAATTTCTTTAACGAACGTTTGAAATGGATACAAAACGATCTGAAAAGACGTTGATTTTAATAATAATGGGTAATTAGATTGTAGAGGATGTGCTTTTTGTACATCCTTTACTTTTTATATATTTGCAGAAATTTAATGAACGGATTTATAGATAATTCTATAGACCCCACCTATAGATGATGATATGCAATATTTGTGTTATGTACAGTTGATAGGAGGATTGATCCTTTTAATCTTGGGAGGAAACTATTTGGTAGAGGCTTCTTCTGACGTGGCTCGCAAATTTAAAATGTCTACGCTCCTAATTGGTCTTACAATCGTTTCTTTTGGCACATCGGCTCCAGAATTGTTGGTCAGTACAAGTGCAGCACTATCTGGTCATACAGATATGGCTTTGGGAAATGTGGTAGGATCTAACATCGCTAATATTAGTTTTATCGGAGCACTAACAGCATTGCTACTCCCATTCTTTGTTAGTGTAAAATCCATTAAGGTGGATGGCATGGTGATGTTGCTCTTCTCTGTCTTGTTGTTTCTCGCTTGTTGGGATGGCGAACTATCACGTGTGGAAGGTATTGTTGCAGTACTCCTTTTGATTTTATATGTTGTTTGGTCATTATATGATTCGAAGAAATCGGGTGCGAAAGAAGAATTTGAATCTCCCAAACACTCTTTGTTGCTAAATATTGTTATTCTCTTGGCTTCCTTTGCAGCTTTAGCTTTTGGATCCGATATGTTGGTGAAAGGTGCTTCCGAAATAGCATTACGTTGGGGCGTGGAAGAACGTGTTATTTCAATCGTCATAGTGGCTGTTGGTACAAGTTTACCAGAATTGGCAGCCTCTATTGCATCCGTCTATAAAAAGGAGGTTGGAATAACGATTGGTAATATTATTGGGTCTAATATTTTTAATATCGGAGCCGTGTTGGGTATCACCACTTCAATTTCTCCTATTCATGTATCGTTTGAGAATTTTAAAAGTGATCTGATTTGGTTCTTGTTGTTTAGTGTCATCCTCATCATAGGTATGCTTAATGTTAGAAAAAATCTCTCTGATCTTGTTAAAACGCGTAAAATAACAGCATTGTGGAATTGCCAGAATGGTTATGTCGGTCGTCTGTGGGGCTTCCTGACACTCGCTGCATACGCTGTTTATATCTATCTCTTGTTATAGAACTTGCCATCCGATATATCCATAAAAAATCACTTTCATTGTTTATGAAATAAAAAAATGTGTAAAAAATACACAAAATATTTTGTGGTCTCATTTTTTATTATTTAATTTGCGTAAAAGTTACACAAATAAAGAGGGAGGTTATCATGGAGAAGCAATTTTATTTAAATTATGCAAAGTTGGCAGAGAGACTCGCTACGCAATGCAATGTGAAGATAAGGGAGTATGATCAACGCGATCAAATATCTTTTACACCATATATTTATAATGTATGTAGTGCCAATTGTAGATTCTGTTCTGAGAAATTGGTGAGGGATGGTAATGTGATGGTATGTGGTGATTTAGTAGGGGATTACAGATTACGGTTGTTGGATGTTTTTGATCAGGTGAAGAAGAGACCTCTATTCTTATCATTGTCTGGAAAAGAGCCTACGGAGAGCCCTCAGCAATTGGAGACGATCTTGCAGTGTGCTAATCTGTATGATAATATCACAGACAGAGTTATGTATACGAATTTGTCTGGTTTCGGACGTGATTTTCAGCAGCTTCGTGATATAATTGTTGATGGTGGATTGACGAGGATAGAGTGTTCTAGACACCACTATGATGAGGATGTCAATCAAGCGATCATGAATTTCCGAAATAGATATCAGATAAAAACGAATGAGTGTTTCGAGAATACGGTTCGACAGCTCTTACCATTGGTTGATTTGAAGATGGTATGTGTTATTCAGAAGACGGGAGTGAAGGATTATGATGATATTATAAAATACATTCAATTTGCCCGTCGGATAGGAGTGAAGAACTTGGTGTTTAGAGAGTTGGCCATGTTTGATGATTCTATTGAGGATGGTGTGACGACTAAGTATATAGAGGAGAATCGTATTGAGATTATGGAGATCTTGCAGGCGTTGGATAAAGAGGCGTTTCAGCTGACGAATATAACGAAGGGATATTACTATTTCTCTTTTGGTTATAAATATCAAGGAGGGATGAACGTCAGCTTTGAGATGTCTGATTATGAAGAGATGATTAGCAAGCACTACGGAGATAAGATTTATAAATTGATCTTGTATCCCAATGGCAAATTGTGTACGGATTGGAATATGAAGGGAGAGATAGAATTAAAGGATTTACGATTGTAAAAGAAGGAGGGAAGTATGATACCAACATTTGAATTGATAAGGATAGCCAGACAGATGACGGAGCGGTTTGATTGTCTCTTGTTTGGCAGTTTAGGATTAGACATGACTTATCCTGAAGTATTGGAGGAGGGGGTGCATGATGCCGACTTTTATGCAGATTGTACGATGGATAATTTGAAGGCGATTATCGCATATCTGAAAGGAGAGGGGTATCAACTTCAATCGTGGCAAGATCCGATAGATGATAAATTTGATTATGAAAAGATGAGAGGACGATTTTATTTCAGGGCCATAAAGGAGGTGAAGGATTATCAGCCAGCGGTTGTGGATGTGACTTATGAAATACGTGATATTACCTATGCGGAGTTGAGTCGGCAGACGATTATTCGAGATGGAGTCCGGGTGTTGAATAAGGAAGGCTTTTTGAAGGCTTTAAGTAAGGCTGAGAGGCAAAAGCATAAAGAGGAGTGGGAAAGGCTCCATGCATTGACATATTAAAAAGAAAAAGCGGCATGTATGACACGCCGCTTTTTACTTTATGTGAGAATTTAATTATTTAGCAAATTCTACAATGTGAGAGATCTTATCTCCATCCAACCAGTATCCAACGAATTTGTTATTCAAAGCGCTCTTTGTTTCGTCGGTCAAAGCAGAAGACAAGATGTTACCATTTTCCAAAGTAACGATTTCTACGTTGTCAGCCAAAGTAAGCTTCAAAAGTTCGCCAGCAGCTTCGCCGTTAGCATCCAAGTTCTTAAGATTCAATTGCCAAGTACCATCTTCTTCTTGACGCAAGCCGAAAGATTTAGCTTGAATTTTGTTTTCCTCCAAGAATTGGCTAACAGCTTCGATAGCTTGACCAACTTCTTGAACTGTCTCTGTTACTTGAGACTCTGGTTGTTGAGGAGTCTCTTCTGCTTTCTTGTTTTTGCAACCAGCAAGAATTGCTAAGCAGCTAATTAAAAGAATAATTTTCTTCATTTTGTTTGTATTTAAAGATTTATAAAAATTGAATTCGATTAGATGATGAATACAGTGTCGATAGCACCTTTAGCAATCTTTTGGTTGGATACTTTAGAAGCAGAAACCAATTTAGTTGTACCTGCCTTCAATGCAAACAATACCAAAGTAGGGTCTGCCTCAGCATTAGCCATTTTGATCTCTTTGTAGTTGTTGTCGATGTAAGAAGCACCAGCATCAGACAATTCGATTACGTTGCCATCTACTTGGATAGTAGCTTCTCCTGGCTTAACTTCCAATACGTTGATTTCGCCAGTTTTTCCGATGTGATTGAAACGAATCATATCAGAATCGCTCAACTTAGCCAAGTCAAGTTCTTTTTCACCTCTTGCAAATGAAGTAGAAGCGGCACCAGACTTAACAGTTGGGTTTGTACAATCTGTAGGTGTGATTAATTCTGTAGATTTAGCAGCCAATGCCAATAAAACCTCAGCAGGTCTTTCTTCTGCTTTTGCTCTGTTGATTGGTTCCAAGCTTGTGCTCAAATAAGAGCATCCAGCATCAGACAAGTTGATGGTCTTACCATCGATCTCAAAAGTTACGTTACCTGCTGCTACTTTACCAGCAACTACTTTGATTGCGCCTGCGTATGCTGCGTTATTGATTGCAACAATATCATTAGCGTCTAATTTTGCCAAGTTAATTGAATTTGCCATTTTAATTTTCCAGTTTTAAGTTTTTAAATTATTAAATCGCTACTAAGTTATACAAATCTTTTCTCTTTTTATCCTAAAAAGTATAATTTTTTTTATCTCATTTTTATCCTATCCCCTTTCTTTTTCGTTATGAGTGGTTTATTTTCAGCATTCATAATTAATTGTGGTATGATTTTATTGATATAATTGTTATAAATGAAAATATTCATTATCTTTGAACGTCTATTAGATCAGTTGGTATAACCCTCACCTAAATTAAAAACATATAATTTATGAATCGCAAATTTTTACTTCCGATCTTATTTCTTGCACTTCTCGCATCATGTCATAATCCGGCACCATCTGTTCCAGGTAATGATTCAGATTCGCTTGCTACACAAGTGAAAGATTCTCTTAATGCAGAGTTGTGGGCATATTTATACACGCATGAGTTTGTGGCAGATTCTTTAACCCTGACATTCTATGGTGATAAAGGCTATATTAATGACGATCGTATTGTCGATGCTTTGGTAGTCTCTGAAAATGAAGAGCAAGTAGCATCGTTGGTGGGTGTCTCGCCACTAAATGGCAAAACGATAAAGTTGGCTGTTATTCGCGATGGTGATAACCATTCTGTTGTCGATGTGACAGATCCTAGTCACACCGTTTTTTATGTAGAAAAAGAGGTGGAAATGACAGAAGAAGATACTCTAAAAACATCCTATGAAGATAGGGGAAGATAAGATCTATTTCCATTTTTGAAGAATAACACTGGCAAGCTCTCTCACCTCCTAATAATCTTCCCTGCACCTCTAAACGAACAAATCTCCTTTGCAAGACGGTTCATGTTATGGAAACAGCCGTAATCACTATTAGAAGGGACTCTGTTCACATCTGGCATTTGGTCGAGTCCCCAAGGCGCAAGGATGAGCAGACTGCCGTTGGCACAAGCGTCGAAGCGTTGTCGCTCGGGTTTCCAATAGGGGGTGATGGGCTCTTTTTGTATGTGAATGAGGGGGTACCCCTTCTCCAAACACTCGTTCTTCATCAGTAGTTCGCCTCGGGAGATGCCTGGCGTCACAATTACCGTGGAGCCCTCAAGGATGGCGGCCACCCATCGGTCGTGCTGGCGGGCGTAATCATCCGTCTCTTCGTAAGGTTGCCCAGTCGTCGGGTGTTTGCGGTGGCACTGCACCTGTATCTTCCTGGCCCATCGCAATAGGAAAAGGTTGCCAAATGCCCCATAACTATGCCCTGCCAACTGTACATGAAGACAACGCTTCATCACGTCGGGCATTGCGCGACGCAAGAGTGCGCGGCGTGGGTTGTCCTGCACATAGACGATCATCGCAGCTCGGTGCCGCTCGTCGATGCAGACCGTGTCGTCATAGTTGTCATCAAACAAGGGACGACGCTCACGGCCTACTAGGGTGTAGTATTCTTGCCTTCGATATTTGGATAGGTTGCGAATGAGCTCGCTCTCGTTTTTGTATTTCTGGGCTTTTATGCGCAGCCAGGAAGGGGTGGTGGGGCTTGCGCAGATGTCCGTTAACGGACGGTTGATAGCGGATGGAAGCCCTTGTTGTTGCCACCACCTACTAGTGCAAGCCGCCTTAAACGCTTGCATAATATCCCCCAAATTCCACTCCATAGGTTCCAGCACCTCGATCACCCCATGGAAATGGTCGGGCATGCATACGCAGGCATGGGTCACCACATGGTTGCCATGCGCCGCTTGCCGCTCGGCGGTTTGGTTCCAAAACTGGAGCAGTTCCTCCCCAAGTGCTGTTGGGACGAGTTTTTCACAGCCTCCCTCAGACGTGAACGAGGCAAGCAATGGTTCCCTTCCTCTCACCACCAATGTGATGAGATAAACACCCTTGCCATAATAATCATGGCCGGGATTGCGCGGACGATAAGATGAGTTCATCATTACAGGTATTTCAAAACGACAGATCTTTATTTTTTGCAAAAGTACAATTTTTTTATCTCTCTTCCCCTTTCCCCAATAAAAAAGAGTGAAGGTTCATCCCTCACTCTTTTCATTTTCCATATTTCGAATACTTTATTTAAGCTTCAAATAATCACAAACCTCATTATAGATGCACTCTCCGTTGAATCCGAATTTTTCATCCAAAACGGTGTATGGTGCTGAATATCCAAAGTGATCTAGTCCGTGTACATATCCGTTTGCTCCGACAAGATCGCGAAGGGTAAGACTCATACCTGCAGTCATTCCATACGTTGGAAGGTTGGAAGGTATGATAGACTCTTGGTATTCTTTTGATTGTGCGCGGAAGAGTCCCTCTGATGGAGCAGAGACAATTCTAATCTTCAGATTCTTTCTCTCTTCCAATAGTTTTGCTCCTTCGAATAGGGTATATACTTCAGAGCCACTAGCCACCATAACGATGTCTGGTGTTCCTTGACAATCTTTTACGATATAGGCACCCTTCTCAGCGCCCAATGCTTGTTGGTAAGCATCGCCTTGACAAGGAACGTTGTTGACGTTCTGGCGAGAAAGGATGAGTCCTGTTGGAGTGTCAGTGTTTTCCATCGCCATCTTCCAAGCAACTGTTGTCTCGTGAACATCTGCAGGACGAAGTACCAGCATACTGTTTTGTCCCTTGTGGTTCTTAACATGCTCTAAGAGACGTACTTGAGCCTCTTGCTCGATTGGTTGATGGGTTGGACCATCTTCACCTACGCGGAAGGCGTCGTGCGACCAAACATACTTAACAGGAACGCGCATAAGAGCAGACATTCTGTAAGCAGGCTTCATGTAGTCGGAGAAGGCGAAGAATGTACCACAAGCAGCGAACAATCCTCCGTGAAGGGCGATACCATTCATGATGCAGGCCATCGTTAATTCTGATACACCCGCATTGAGGAACGCACCTGTGAAATCACCATTAACCAAAGGATGAGTCTTTTTCAAGAATCCATCCGTTTTGTCCGAATTAGAAAGGTCGGCAGAGGCAACGATCATGTTTTCCACCTTTTCAGCCAATACACTCAATACCGTTGCAGAACCAACGCGTGTTGCTTGGTTGGCTTTTTGTTCGATCTTAGCATAATCGATATCTGGGGCTTTGCCGCTGAAGAACAATTCCAATTTTTTAGCTAACTCAGGGTTTTTCTTAGCCCATTCAGCTTGCTCTTGTTTCTTCTTAGCGGAGATAGCTAACAATTCTTTCTTTCTGTTTGCATATAACTCCTTCACTTCTGGGAAGATAACGAATGGATCGTCTGGATTACCACCTAATTTAGCAATGGTCTTGGCTACGTCGACACCTGCTTTAGAAAGCGGTTGTCCGTGGGTGGATACTTTCGATTCCATTGATGAACCATCTTCTGCCACACAACCAACACCCATGGTTGTTTTTCCGATGATGAGGGTAGGGCGTTTGGTCTCTTTGTTAGCGGCTACTAATGCGTCGTATATCTCTTGTGCATTATTTCCATTGATGGTGATGACGTTCCAGTTCCATGCCTTATATTTCATGGCGATGTCTTCCGAATCCACCTCATCTACTTTCGTGGAGAGTTGAATGTTGTTGGCATCGTAGAACATGATGAGGTTGTGTAATCCTAGGTGACCAGCGATACGTCCAGCACCTTGAGAGATTTCTTCTTGAATACTACCGTCAGAGACAAATGTGTAGATTTTGTGGCTCATCCATTCTCCGAATCGAGCGCATAAGAAACGTTCTGCAATAGCTGCACCAACAGCCATTGTATGTCCTTGTCCTAACGGACCGGAAGTGTTCTCTATGCCTAATTCCAAGTTTACTTCTGGGTGACCAGGAGTGCGGCTTTGCCATTGACGAAACGCTTTGATGTCATCCATTGTGAGTTTCTCACTCAGCAACAATACGGAGTATAGCATAGGAGACATGTGTCCAGGATCTAGAAAAAATCTGTCGCGGTTTATCCAATTGCAATCCGAAGGATCGTAAGTTAAAAACTGCGAGTAAAGGACGTTGATGAAGTCTGCACCTCCCATGGCGCCTCCTGGATGTCCTGATTTAGCTTTCTCAACCATTGCAGCCGTTAGTATGCGAATGTTGTCTGCTGCTCGATTTAGCGTTTTAGTGTCGACCATTGTTTTTGTTTTTTATAAATGGAAAAAATAACTTATCGTGTATCTGAATCCCCACATACCAGACTCTTTATCTCCGAACCCCGGAGAGTAAGATTGGTGAATGAGGTTGTTGCCGGATTGTTGGTCTTTGATGTGCAATAAAAACTTGTACATAACCTCGAAACCCATGCAGAAATTCTTTGCGATGGGAGCTTTTACTCCTCCGACCACTTCACCCCAATGGGATGTGGTGTGTCCGTTCGCTTGAAATGTTGTATTTTTAGCACTCCAATATTCATTGTTAATAGGATAATTCTCTATCGTATATTGAAAGTGCGGAGAACAACCATAATTTACTCCTAGGAATGCCATTGGATTAAGAGCTTTTGAGTAATCTTTTTTCCAAATGTTATATAGCAATCCTGTTTTAAAGTATAACCCTTCCACCTTATATAGATTGTTGTTGGCAGCAATGGGGTATGAGTACTCATCGGATGCGTTAAACCAATCATATCCTATCGTTAGAGTGGGGTATAGCTTATGCCATAAATCTATTTGGATATCTGCATTTAGTCCCATTCTGTCATGGTTGAATAGATGAAAAATGGGATGTAAGATATCCGCATCTACGAATACTCCATATAATGTCTTTTGTGGACGCTCTTCCGATTTGCTTTTGGCATCCACCGACATTGTCACGGAAAATAGTAGTAGCACACTAATAATTTTCCAAATATAATCGAATATGCTTCTCATTGTTTTGGCTGTCTATTAGTGGATTACTAATGATTGCTTCTCCGGTTCCTTGATGAATGAACCCCGCTGTTTTCAGTTTGTAAGTGTTTCTACATCCACATTCAGCAGAGACAAACTCTAAGGTGCAATCGTAGGTTATTTTTAATGTATCAAATTTTATTTTCTGAAAAACGAAGAACGAATCTTCCATTCTCAGAAATTTCTTTGAATCTTCTATTTGGTCATTGAAAAGATAGATGTCGTCGTTGATCGTTCCATTCAATGTGTAGGATCTTCCTGTTGAGACTGAAGTGAAATGATTCTTTTCTTCCTGAATGCACCAATCTGTTTCCGGCAGCGGAAATCCCATAGCAAATAATGAGGTGTTTTGATTCGGATTCAGCGTTAAATTTATATCGAAAATGTTGGTTGCCAGTATTGCTGTGTCTGTTCCAACACCTTGTGTCACAATAAATTGGAAGCCTACTTGCTGGGAAGTGTCCATTTCTGAATAAAAGCCAATATTCAGTGGCGCGTACATGTTTTCGTTGCAGTGATCATTCACACAACTGGAGAATAGAGCCGACACAAAGAGCAGTGAAACGATGGCCTCACAGAAAATTCTTTGGTATGTTCGATTCTCTCTATGCACCTTCATTATAGATATAAGATAATGTCTTCCGACGGTTTCCTTTTTTTCTCTTGTACGACGAAATCTTTTGACGCGTAGCCGATAGGCAGAATGACAATCGGTTCGATGCCTTCTGGCAGTTGCAGTAACTTGTGACATTTGGCGGCATCAAAGTTGCACACCCAGCAGGTGCCCAATCCGACTTCCTCGGCAGCAAGGGCAATGTGTTCGGTGGCTATGGCAATGTCAATGTCACAGTGATCTTTATTGTCGCTCGCACGTTTCCATGAGATGTGGTGATTGCCGCATACTACGATGTAGAGTGGGGCAGTCTTAAACCAGTCTCGGTCATAACATTCTTGAATGTCTCTTTTTGCCTCTTCGCTTTGAAGGACAATAAAAGACCATGGTTGCAGATTGACGGCTGATGGAGCCAATCTTGCAGTCTCCAACAGATAATCCAGCTTCTCTTGCTCGACAGCTTGAGAGGAGTATGATCTGACGGAGTGTCTTTTTTGAGCTAATTCTAGAATATTCATCGCTTATTATATTAATAGAATGATTTGACCTCAGATTTCAACATGTTTAGTGCCATGTCCACTGGTGTCGTCTCAATTGAACCATAACGTTCGATGATGATCTTAGACAATTCGATAGCTGGTAGATCGTCGGGCACTTCGCTTGCACAAGTGTTGACCAATTGCACAATGCTCTCCTTTGCATTTTTAGTGACGATCCATACATCGTTGCTGACGTATATCTGTTGCGTTACGTTATGCTCGAATTCTTCGCGGATAGTGGTGAGAAGAGCCAAGTGAAGTTCCTTTGCCTTCATTCCATTTTGTTGCACACGAAGAAGCAGGGAGTCTGGTTGGATTCTCTCCAAGAAGAGAGCTAATCTTTCGTAAGCTGTTAAACGAATGGGATTCAATGTCTTTGCAGTCTCTTTTCGAAGATTGTAATACCTGTTTCTCTCTTCATTTTTTAGCAAGTTATTCAGCACATAATAGGTGGCGAGTAACACCAATACACCTGGAATGGCGATTTTTGCTATATCTAATAAAAATTCAATCATATCGTTTATTCGTTATGGATGAAAAATCAGTCTAAATTTAATAATGCTTCTAACTTATAATCGTTTCTTTCCGTTGAATTTCTGGCAATCATTTCACCCAAGAAGCCGGTAAGGAACAACTGTGTTCCCATTAACATCACAGTTAGTGCGATGTAGAAGAACGGGCTGTCGGTTACGAGCGGTGCACTGGTGCCAGCAAGGATATTGGATAGTTTGTTCCAACCAACAATACAGATGGCGATAAAACCTATCAAGAACATGACAGATCCCACAACGCCAAAGAAATGCATCGGCTTTTTACCAAATGTGGAAAGGAACCATAATGAAAGCAAGTCTAAGTATCCGTTCACAAAACGATTGAGACCAAACTTGGAATCACCATATTTGCGAGCTTGGTGGATAACTACCTTTTCTCCGATTTTGTCAAATCCAGCATTCTTTGCTAAATAAGGGATATATCGGTGCATTTCACCATATACTTCAATGCTCTTAATCACATCTTTTCTGTAGGCTTTTAGTCCACAGTTGAAATCATGTAGTTTAATGCCTGAGATAATGCGAGTTGTCGCATTGAATAATTTGGAAGGTAGGTTCTTGGTCAATTTGGAATCGTAGCGTTTTTTCTTCCAACCAGATACCAAATCGTATTTCTCCTCCGTAATCATCCTGTATAGCTCAGGGATCTCGTCAGGACTATCTTGAAGATCTGCATCCATCGTGATGACAACATCACCTTGTGCTTTGTCAAATCCACAATATAATGCAGCGGATTTACCGTAATTACGTCTGAATTTGATACCCTTGACTTCTGCATTGTCTTTTCCTAATGATTCGATAACCTCCCATGAGTGGTCTGTACTACCATCATTGACAAAGATGACTTCGTATGTAAAGTGATGCTCATCCATCACTCTTTTTATCCATTGAAAGAGTTCTGGCAATGATTCCTCTTCATTATATAAGGGTACGATGACCGAAATGTCCATGTTATTATGAATTTAGTTTTTGATTAATGTTTTCTCTATCTGTTGCATTTGCCTCTTGTATGTTAACTTCCTCTTTTTTTCGAAAAGAAATCGAAGTAAATAAACATAGGAAAATGCCTACAAAGATATAAGTCCATAATACTGACATCGTGTAATCTTTAATGGTGTAACTGTCAATTTGCGACTTGATTTCGTTAGATAAATTTTGATTGTCGGAAATCAACTGAGATACCATAGTCAACGAGTCACTCTTTATGACTGATAACGTGTCAGGACTTATTTTGAAAAAAATATAAGTGACAAATGCTACAATCATTCCTGCGTACATAAACAGACGAAGTCCGTAACTATATGCCTTGGCGTAGGTGATGCCGCCTTGCAACACCTCTTCGTTGTATAGTCTGGTGGAGTGATAGATGAAATAAAAGGTTGCAACACATATTGCTAATGAGATAATCGCATGAAGAAGGGAATTGTCGGAAGGTGTAATCCAGCTAAAAATATTCAATATGGAATAGGTTACGCCCAAGTATAAACCTGAACGCATGGCATGCGATGTGATATTTTCCATATTGTTCTCCATCATGAAACTTAAATCGGGTGCAAAGGTACTTTTTTTTATAGTAAGAATGAGGCATTTGTTAAAAAAAAAGAGCCTCTTTTGGAAAAAAAGCTTAAAATCGGTTTGCAATTAAAAAAAAACACCTACCTTTGCACCCGGGTAAGTCCTATACGACCAGCTCCCTTCTAATCCCCCAGGGCTTGACCGCAGCAAGGGTACGTCGGTTGTAGCGGTGCGATGTAGTAAGCTTGCCCACTTGCCTCTTTAGCTCAGTTGGCCAGAGCACGTGATTTGTAATCTCGGGGTCGTTGGTTCGAATCCGACAAGAGGCTCAAAAGGGAGGTCAGTGAAACTGACTTCCTTTTTTTTATGCTAATACCTATTTGCTTATGGTTGAAGAATTCACATCTGAGACTGATACGATTCATGATATGAAAGCTAATAGTATGCCAGAAGGTATGGAAATATCGTAATAAGGAATGTTCCATAAGGGATGAGAAAAACAGAAAACAAGCAAATAGTTTGCAAAACTCGCAATTTATTCTAAAATTTGTGATGGATTGTTGGCATACGGATATGATAAATGGCAAGAACAGTCGACAACCCTATAAAAGTCAATATAAAGCAACTGCAGTATGGATAAAACGACAACAAAGAACATCACGTGCCATCTTTATCGTTGGCTATTTTTCCTCGCCTTCATGGTATTACCCGCATTGGCGAACGCATTTGAAAAGGGAGAGTATATCTACACGGTGACAGACTCCGTGAGACACACAGTCTCCTTGAAAGCAAAACAACCCCGAAATATAACTGGGAATGTTAGTATTCCAGCTAAAGTAGAATACGATGGGGTGGAATATAAGGTCACAGCCCTCGATGAATATGCGTTTAATTATTCTGAAGAGCTTATTTCTGTTACTATCCCCAACACTGTCACCTATATTGGAAAAAATGCATTCTATTTTTGTGATAAGCTAACATCCGTCACTATTCCTAACTCTGTCGTTACCATAGATGATTATGCATTTGGTGTTTGCACAAGTTTGGAGTCACTCACCATTCCCAACTCTGTTACCACGATTGGTGGTATGGCATTTGAGAACTGTAAACTGCTGACATCTGTCACCATTCCTAACTCTGTCACTTCCCTTGGAAACAATGCGTTTTATGGCTGTACGGGACTGACCTCTGTCAGTATTTCCAATTCTCTTACTTCTTTGAACAGAACGTTTTCAGATTGTACGGGACTGACATCCGTCACTATTCCCAATTCCGTCACTTCTATGGATGGAACGTTTAGTGGTTGTACGGGACTGACCTCTGTGTCCATCCCTAATTCCGTCACTTCTATGAATCGAACATTTAATGGATGTACGAAATTGACTAGCATTACCATTCCCAACTCCGTCACCTCTATGGATGGAACGTTTGAAGGTTGTACTGGTCTAACATCTGTCAACATTCCTGATTCTGTAACTACTATTAATAGCGCATTTCGTGAGTGTACGAAACTGACTAACATTACTATTCCTAGCTCTGTCACCTCTATGGAATTTGCATTTTATGGTTGCTCAAGTTTGACCTCCATCGAAATTCCTAACAACGTCACCTCTATCAAAGCCGCATTTTGTGGTTGTACCGGTTTGACCTCTGTTATTATTCCTAAATCCGTCACCTCTATTGGAGATTTCACATTCGAAGGCTGTTCACAATTAACCTCTGTAGAAATTCCCGAATCCGTCACCTCTATTGGAAGTTCCGCATTCAATGGTTGTTCTCAATTAGCCTCCATCGAAATTCCTGAGGCTGTTTCTCTCATCGGTTATAACGCTTTTAGTAATTGCAAAAGTTTGCCCGAACTCATTATTCCCGACAGCGTTGCCACAATCGGGGATTTTGCATTTTCCGGCACAGAGTGCACAGTCTATTATGGCGGGAAAGCCACAGGTGGCCCGTGGGGTGCGAAAAAACTCATTCGGGGAAGTGTTATTGACGGCGATTTTGTATATGCCGACAAGCAGAAGACAAAATTAGTTGCTTATTTAGGATCAGACTCTGTGATTACCATTCCTGATCAAGTGAAAACCATTGCAGAAAAAATATTCTACAATAATACAGGACTGACATCTGTTGTCATCCCAGAATCCGTCACATCCATTGGAAAACAAGCATTTTACGGATGTGCTGGACTAAAATCCATTGTCATTCCAGACGCTGTCTCTACAATCGGCGCTGAGGCATTCTATAATGTAAAACGCATCTACTACGGAGGTGCTGCGACAGGAAGTCCGTGGTGGTCGGACCGTCATGTCCGAGGTTCTGTTTTCGATGGAGATTTCGTGTATGCTGATAAGCAAAAAACAAAATTAGTCCTTTACAATGGAACTGATAGTGCAATCACTATTCCAGATCACGTGAGAATCATAGGAGAGAAAGCATTCGTTGGTAATATAGGAATAACCTCTGTCTCTATTCCTGATTCTGTCACTACCATAGAAGAAAGTGCATTTGATGGTTGCAAGAATTTAACATCAGTCAACATACCAAGCGCCGTCACCTCGATTGGCACAAGCGCATTTGCTGGTGTGGAAAGGCTCTATTATACGGGAACTGCCAAAGGAAGTTCATGGGGAGCGATATGGCACATTCGCGGAAATATTTTCGATGGAGACTTTGTTTATGCTGACGAACAAAAAACGATACTAGCCGGATATATTGGATCGGATTCCATTGTCGATATCCCTAATCAAGTGAAAACAATTGGGATTGGGGCATTTCTGCAGAATCAAAATTTATACTCCGTCAACATGTCAAATTCGGTTGTCTCCATAGAAGAAAATGCATTTAGGGAATGTCCCAACCTGACTTACGTCGCCTTATCTGATTCTATAACATCAATCGGAACATACGCATTCTTCAACAATAAAAAACTAACATCTGTTACTATTCCAGAATCTGTTACTACCATAGAAGAATGTGCATTTGATGCCTGTAAAGGAATCTCTTCTGTTATAGTGCCGAATCCTCTTGCTTCTATTGGATCCTATGCATTCCGTAGTATAGATACTCTCTATTTCGCAGGGAGTGTCACTGGTAGTCCATGGGGAGCGAAGTTATGGGTTCGGGG
>CACZUS010000018.1 GCA_902784425.1 uncultured Bacteroidales bacterium | reverse complement strand
ATCGGATAGGCGGGCAGGGGTAATCTCTTCCACTGAACCGTTGTATTTAGCATCTGTGTCGAAGAATTCGTTTTTGCTTACCACTTCTGTGATAGGGAAGACAACGCTCTTCTCTTTTGTTTTATAGACACCGCAGGTAATCTCTGTTCCCTTCATGAATGATTCGATGATCACTTGGTTGCTTTCCACAAGGGCAGCGTCTACTGCTTTTTGAATTTCTGAGACCTCTTTCACTTTGGATGTTCCATAGCTACTTCCACCGCCATTAGGTTTGACGAAGATAGGTAGTCCCAACTACACCAAATGCGTGGAGGTATCGATTACAGAAAAATTTGTTGAATGTAAGTGCGGCAGCTAACACTCCGCAGCAGGAATAAGGTATGCGGAGTAGGTCGAAATAGCCTTGTAGTTTACCATCTTCGCCAGGCACACCATGGATGGTGATGTAGGCGAAATCGAAGTTTTTCTTCTCGCCTTTTGAATTGACAAATGAAAAGTCATTCTTATCGATCGGATACTTCACTCCATTTTCTTCTGCTTGCCAATCTTTTCCTACAATGGTAACGATGTATAAATCGTATTTGTCTTTATCAATAAATGAATAAAGGCCTTCAGCGCTACGCAATGAAACGGCCAACTCAGATTGGTCTCCACCAGCTACAATTGCTACTCTTTTTTTCATTTTACATAGGAATCATCCTTGATTCCCCAGATTAAAGTTGAACATATAAATTCATAGTACAGAATTCACCTAAAAAAGAAGTTCCTTATTGGAAAGGAACTTCTTCGTTATCTTCTTCTCTGTCTTGATTGGTCCATTGAACCATTTTTTGAAGGTTCGCGATTCTTTCCATCAAGACGTCATAACATTTAGCCAGCACCTCTGTATCTTC
Organism: uncultured Bacteroidales bacterium; assembly: GCA_902784425.1. Classification (GTDB taxonomy): domain Bacteria; phylum Bacteroidota; class Bacteroidia; order Bacteroidales; family Paludibacteraceae; genus UBA1181. Next base: position 39,622 of record CACZUS010000018.1, on the reverse strand, counting down.
CAAAATGGCTTCTTGCTCTTCGATAGCTGTTCTTCTATCTGCTTTTGACAGGGTCTTATCTGCAGATAGTCGGCTGATCTCTTTCTTGGCCATATTAATCTTAAAGATTCGTTCTGCCACAGGATATTTTAATGTTGAGGCTCCATAGCCTGAATAAGCTTTGATTAGGGTAATGTTATATATGTGATAAATCAATCTTCCATTTTCGATGGTTATGTCACAATCAATGGAAAGATTGTCTGAATAGGTACCGGAGAATGAATTATACCGTTTTTGAGCATAGAAGATGTTATTGAAGGTCATCGACTCATCCTTCTTCTCATTAGAGAATGATAGGCTGACACAACTGATGGTGTAGAGCCACTCTTTCACTATACGATAGCAGTCTGACTTCGTTACATTGATGGTCATCGTGTCTGTTATTTCACAATTTCCATCTTTGTCCAACTTAAATTTATAATCTTGTGCATTTACACTAAGGACGGAAAATACACATAATAGTCCGAAAATTAGTCGTTTCATATTCTTTAAGTATTAGAGAGATTTTATTCTCTTGATTATACACCATAATGGGTGAAGGTTGGCAAACTGGCATTATCAACACCATTTTAGTTGCAAATCATCAGTATTCAGCACACAACAATTATTCTTCATTCACCACTTTCTTGTAAATATGAATGTCAGTCACCTTTTATCACCTATCGCAAAAATAAAACAATTAAGTGTACAAATTAAATTTCTCGCCAATAAAGTTTACCTTTGTCGTGAAACTTTCTTAAAGGTGGAGACCAATATACCTAAAAAGACGTAATATGCAAAAAGAGTTCATTTCATTAAAAGAACTATTAATCAAAGTGAAGGAGGTGATTAGTTCCTCTTTTGATACTACCTATTGGATTTGTGCGGATATAAGTGACTTTCATGAGGACATCAACCGAGGACATTGCTATCTTGAGTTGGTGGAAAAGAATGATAAAAAGTTGATTGAAGCTAAAGTTCGTGCGGCTATATGGGCGAATACCTACCGTTTTCTGAAACCTTATTTTGAACAGCAGACGGGTCAGTCGCTACGGACAGGGATGAAGGTCTTGGCAGAGGTGTCGGTTTCGTTTCATGAGTTATATGGACTTTCCTGTGTGATATTGAATATTGACCCCACTTTCACGATTGGGGATATGGCACGCAAAAAGCAGGAGACGATTCAACAACTGAAGGAGGATGGTGTATGGGAGATGAACAAACAGGTTGAAATGCCATTTCTGATAAAAAGGATTGCAGTTATCTCTTCTGCCTCTGCTGCTGGTTTTGGCGATTTTTGTCATCAGTTGCAAAGTAATGACAGAGGATTCCAGTTTTCCTTTCAGCTTTTTCCTGCAACAATGCAGGGGGAACATGCGGCAGAGAGTATCATTGAGGCGCTAGATTGTGTGTTCGAACAGAAGGAGCAATATGATGTGGTGGTGATTATTCGAGGTGGTGGTGCGACGACCGATCTTTTGGCTTTCGACGAGTATGATTTAGCCTATGTGGTCGCTCAGTTTCCGTTGCCAGTTCTTACGGGAATTGGACATGAGCGAGATGAGTCGGTGGTTGATATGGTGGCTCACACAAGGTGTAAGACACCTACTGCGGTGGCAGCATTTATATATGAGAAGATGTTGATGGAGGAGACACATCTGTTGGATTTGGAAGAGAATATAAAGATGGGAATCGGTTCTATTTTGGAGGGGGAGAAGGTTCGTCTTAATGAGTTGTCTGCAAGTGTGGTGCGTGATTGTTCCCATAGAATTATGATGGAAGAGCAGTCGCTCACATTGCTGGGTAGTCAGCTTCGACATGCATTTCAAGAGCGGTTGAATCGGCAGATACATCATGTGGAGTTGATGGAGAACACGTTGTTGCATATCTCCCCAGAGGCCATTCTTCGACGAGGATATTCTATTACATTAGTGGATGGAAAGGTGATGCGAAGTGTTTCGCAGGTGAGAAAGGAATCTGAATTACGAACGATCGTATTGGATGGTGAGGTGTTAAGCAAGGTGAAGTGAATAAAAAAAATGTGAAATTGATAAATATATGAATGCCCGTTTGTATATTTGCAAGTAAGGTGAACACAGATTCATCGGGGAAAATACAAGAAGAAATTTAGAAGAGAATAGATGAAACAATATTTGGATTTATTGAATAGAGTTCTGACGGAAGGTTCAGCCAAAGAGGATCGAACAGGTACGGGAACAATTAGTGTGTTTGGTCACCAGATGCGTTTTAATTTGGAGGAAGGCTTTCCATTGTTGACAACAAAGAAGTTGCATTTGAAGTCTATTATATATGAGTTGTTATGGTTTTTGCAAGGAGACACGAATGTGAAGTATTTGCAAGATCATGGTGTGCGCATTTGGAATGAGTGGGCGGATGAGAATGGAGAGTTAGGTCCTGTGTATGGACACCAATGGCGTTCGTGGCCAGATTATAAGGGAGGGACAATAGATCAGATTGCGAATGTTGTGAACATGATCAAGAACAATCCCGACTCTCGTCGATTGATTGTTTCTGCATGGAATGTTGCAGAGGTAGAGAAAATGGCATTGCCTCCATGTCACACATTGTTTCAATTCTATGTAGCGAACGGAAGGTTGAGTCTGCAATTGTATCAGAGAAGTGCCGACATCTTTTTGGGAGTGCCTTTCAACATTGCGTCGTATGCTTTGTTGTTGATGATGGTGGCGCAGGCTACTGGTTTGAAGGCAGGAGATTTTGTTCACACCTTGGGGGATGCTCATATTTATAGGAATCACTTGGATCAGGTGAAATTGCAATTAACGCGTGATCCGCGGAAGTTGCCAATTATGAAGATTAATCCAGAGAAAAAAGATATATTTTCATTTGAATACGAAGATTTCACATTGGAGGGCTATGATCCACATCCACATATTGCGGGACAAGTTGCCGTGTGATGAATAGAAACAACAACATGTATAATTAAAAACGACAGAATTATGAGTAAGAAATGTTTATTATTTATGGCGTTGCTATGGTCAGTATGTTTTATGGCCAAAGCACAAGAATGGAACGTGCCAGCCTATTCGTTTGAAGGAGTGCAACCAGGGGATCCAGAAGGACGATATGCAAAGTTTAACGATGATATTATAAAATGCCATGATTGGTTGCAAAACACACCTATAGGGACAGATGAGATGAAACGTATAGAGGCAAAGCGATTTTTGCTATCATGGTCGATTGGATGTACTCAGGTCACGATAATTATTCATTCAGATTTTATGTATATAGATAGAGGTGATAATGAGATGATTGTATCCTTTATGGGAGGATGGTCGAAATATGCACTTCAACATTTAGATATAGACAAAAATGAGATAGCAGTTGATGCTGCAATCGCTGGAATTGAAGCAGAAATCGATTTATATAAGAAGAATGAAAAGGCATTCTCAAGTAACAAGGAATTAAAGAAAAAGATTAACAATTTTATCTCTTTGAAGAAGAAAAATAAGTTGAGAGATTATGTTAAGTCGGCTATAGATAGTAGTAAAGAAAAAATGGAAAAAGTAACGAAAGGATAAAAGTGAGTTTTATAAAGTGGCAGAATTATGAGTAAGAAATGTTTATTATTTATGGCGTTGCTATGGTCGGTTTGTTTTATGGCCAAAGCACAAGAATGGAACGTGCCAGCCTATTCGTTTGAGGGTATACAACCAGGGGATCCAGAGGGACGATATGTAAAATACAACGATGATATTATAAAATGTCATGATTGGTTGCAAAACACACCTATAGGGACAGATGAGATGAAACGCATTGAGGCAAAAAGATTTTTGTTCTCATGGTCAGCAGGATGTTCTCATGTCACTATTACACTCGAGAAAGAACTTATGTATATCGGCAAAGGTGATAATGAGATGATCATTTCTTATATGGGTGGATGGTCGAAATATGCGCTTCAACATTTGGATAAAGATAAAGATGAGATAGCAATTGATGCTGCAATTGCAGGTATTGAAGCACAAATCGATCTATACAAAAAGAATGAGAAGTTACTTTCAAGTAACAAGGATTTAAAGCAGATGATAAACAATTTCAAATCTTTGAAAAAGAAAAAGAAGTTGAGAGAATACGTTAAGGAGATATTGGCTCCCACGTGGAATTTTAAAGAGTGATTCTTTAAATTTTCCCCAAAAGCAATAGAAAAATAGGAAGGGCGGAACGCTTAGCATTCCGCCCTTCCTATTTATTTCGAACATTCTTTGTTATGCTCTTTCTGCGAGATAGTTATACAAATCACCGAATGTTTGGATTGATGTCATCTCAGTACCTTTAATTTTGACACTGAACTCTTCCTCAATCAAAGCAACCAAATCAACCAAACTTAGACTATCCAAATTTAAAGTTGTCTTGATATTCTTATCTGCTGCAATATCAGATATTTCTACTTCAAATTCATCGGCAAGTACTGTATTTACTTTCTCAATCAATTCATTTTTATCCATAACCAACTTTTTAATTAAAATTAACAATGCAAATTTCGTGCTTATTTCCGTATTGACAAAACAATTTGCACATTTATTATGTCACAAATTTCCAAAAAATAGGTGCAAATTTGGAAAAATAGGCTATTTTTGTGCACAAAATTAGATATATCGAACTTTAAAAAGGAAATTATGAACATCATTAGTTTAGACGACTTTAAAAAAATTCCATCCCTTCCTATCTTGGATAATGATATTTTGGTAGTTCGTACCAATAACATGGCGTACATCCCCAAACCGAAATATCCAGTACGTATCAAGTACTTCGTTTTTGTCTATTGTACGGCTGGTTCTTCTCGTTTTTCCATCGATACAAAAATGTATAGCATTAAGGCAGGAGAGTTTTTGCTCACCGCCTCAGATTGTGTGATGGAGTTTTTTGAAATCAACCAGTTTGAAGGTTCCTTCATGGTCGTGTCGCAAAAGTATATGACCTCGTTGACTACCCAGTGTGCCTCTATATGGAAACGCCTTGCCTCCATATCTCAAGAGGCGATTCATTCTGTCACCCCTTCCGAGGCAGTTCTCATTAGTGAGTATGTCGATAAGATGGCGAAATATTGTTTGGATGATACCATTCGTTTCAGAAATGAAATTATCTGTCACCAAATACTCTCCTTCCTTCATGAGATATGTAGTTTCCAATCGGTGGTGAATATTGATACGAAAACACTTTTCTTGGATCGCAATCAAGAGATCTATGCAGAGTTCATGAAATTGGTCATCCACAATTTCAAAAAGGAACACTCTGTGAATTATTATGCGGCTCAGATGGGGTTAACCCCTAAGTATCTTTCGGTTTGCGTCAAAGCCGCATCCAACAAAACACCGAGTGAGGCCATTCAAAAGTTCTTGATTCAGGAAGCAATGGTTCTTTTGAAAAACACCAATATGACATTGAAAGAGATTGTGGCGGAACTTAACTTCCCAACAGCCACCTTCTTTTGCCGCTATTTCAAACAACATACTGGATTTTCTCCGAATGAATATCGGTTGAAATCTATGTAGGAGTCCATCTCTCATCTTTTCACCTTTATATTGGATTAGATGTGAAAAAACGTGTAACTTTGTAGTCGTTGGATTTTGGTAAATCCACGAAATAAAGTGTTTTACCTACCATAAACAAAAAGAAAAATGAAAAAATATTTATTAGCTTTTTTATTTGTCATTGCAAGTATTTGTTCCCTATCGGCACAAGCATTGAGAGATAATGTTAAGTACAACAATCCAGAAGAACCTAAGAGTATCGGCATCGTTTTATATTCCAATGATGTGGAGACGGTATATAATGCTATGCGATTGGCTGCCTATTCGCAAGAATGGGATAATCAAGTTCAAATTTTCTTATTGGGAAAAGGGGTTGAATTGGAGAAGCTGATGAATGAAAATGCAGATATCAAACAAAAAGTGGATGAGTTTATAGAGTTGGGTGGCGTCATCATGGGTTGCCAAACTTGTTTCAAGTCTCGTCAGATGGATGGAACAAAGATCTGCAAGGTATCATGTATACAGGATTTGTATGACTTAGTTAAGAAGAACCAAATCGTTCTTACGTTTTAATAAAGGAATTAGCAATTAGATTTTTAAATAATATGATAAAAGTTGGAATCATTGGTGGTGCTGGATATACGGCAGGTGAGACACTTCGTATTCTCATTAACCATCCACAGGTGGAGATCACTTTCGTGAATAGTAGCAGTAATGCGGGTAACAAATTATATGATGTGCATGAGGGACTCTTTGGAGAGACTGAAATGACGTTTACGGATGCACTTCCATTAGATCAGATTGATGCCTTGTTCATTTGTTCGGGTCACGGGGATAGTAAAAAATTCATTGAATCACACGAGATTCCATCCCGTGTTAAGATCATCGATCTTTCACAGGATTATCGTGATGAGAGCAATGGTTTCGTATATGGTTTGCCAGAGATCAACAGAGAGCGTATTAAGAAGGCGACGAAAGTAGCCAACCCAGGTTGCTTTGCTACGGCAATTCAAATAGGTCTTCTCCCATTGGCTGCCAAAGGATTAATCAAGGGGGAGGTTCATACCAATGGTATTACAGGTTCGACGGGTGCGGGTGTAAAGCCAGGTGCTACTTCTCACTTTAGTTGGAGAAACAATAACATCTCAATCTATAAGGCATTTACGCATCAACATTTGTTAGAGATTACTCAAACCATGCGTCAACTTCAGCCTGGTTTTAATCACGCTATCAACTTCCTTCCTGTTCGTGGTGATTTCCCTAGAGGTATCTTTGTATCTCAATATACGGAGTGCGATTTGGAGTTGGAAGAGATTCAGAAGATCTACAAAGATTTTTACAAGGATGCAGCCTTCACTCATGTGATGGATGCCAATCCTGATTTGAAACAGGTGGTGAATACTAATAAGGGTATTGTTCATGTAGAGAAACATGGCAACAAGGTGCTCATCATCTCTATGATTGACAACTTGTTGAAAGGTGCTTCTGGTCAGGCCGTTCAAAACATGAATTTGATGTTCGGTTTGGATGAAATGACAGGTTTGAAATTGAAGCCAAGCGGATTCTAAATCATTCTATTGATTGTCTGTCGGTCATTGTAGAGACGCAATGCATTGCGTCTGTACAAAAAGGAAAATTGAAACGAATTCAAGAATCCAGCGAAGAGAATTTTAGAATTTTTTTCAGAATTCATATATACGAAAAAAGGTCAGCTAAACACTGACCTTTTTTATGTTGTAGTGTAAATTTATTACACATTGAATCTGAAGTGCATGATGTCGCCATCCTGACCGATGTAATCTTTTCCTTCGATAGCGATTTTACCTGCCTCACGACAAGCAGCTTCAGAACCTAGGGAGACATAATCCTCATATTTGATTACTTCAGCACGAATGAATCCTTTCTCAAAATCAGTGTGAATGATACCAGCACATTGAGGAGCCTTCATGCCACGGCGGAAGGTCCATGCGCGAGTCTCGTCCGATCCAGAAGTGAAGAATGTTTGCAAGTCGAGCAACTTATAAGCTGCTTTGATTAGACGAGCAACACCCGACTCTTTCAATCCCACTTCTTCCAAGAACATCTGACGTTCTTCGTATGTCTCTAATTCTGCGATATCAGCCTCGGTAGCAGCTGCTACAATGAGCATTTCTGCGTTCTCTTCTTTGATGGCTTCTGCCACGGCTTGAGTATATTTGTTACCATTGACTGCACTTCCTTCATCTACGTTGCATACGTAAAGAACAGGTTTGGTGGTTAATAGGAAGAGATCTTTTGCTAAAGGCTTCTCCTCTTTTGTCAATTCCACTGTGCGGGCTGATTTGCCATTCAACAATGCCTCTTTGTATCTAATTAAAATATCCAACAAGGCTTTAGCGGATTTATCGCCTCCAGCCTTCGCTTGTTTCTCGGTTTTTTGAATACGACTCTCAACGGTTTCGAGATCCTTCATTTGAAGTTCCATGTCGATGATCTCTTTATCGCGTACAGGGTCTACAGAACCGTCCACATGTGTCACGTTATCATCATCAAAGCAACGTAGAACATGCAGAATGGCGTCTGTCTCACGTATATTGGCAAGGAACTTATTTCCTAATCCTTCTCCCTTGCTGGCTCCCTTCACCAAACCTGCAATGTCAACGATCTCGACAGTGGTGGGGATTACACGTTGAGGGTGATCGATCTCAGCCAGTTTGTTCAAACGTTCGTCGGGAACAGTGATGACACCTACGTTAGGTTCTATTGTACAAAAGGGAAAGTTAGCTGCCTGAGCCTTTGCGTTTGATAAGCAATTGAAAAGGGTGGATTTACCTACGTTGGGCAATCCAACAATGCCACATTGTAATGCCATATCTTCTTCTATTATTATTTTTTATTTTTTATTTTGCAAAGATACTTTAAATTTGTGCAAATTCGTTTAGGTGAGTTCTATAAATTCACCATTTTAATAAAATTAGTATAATATGAAGAGGAATTTATTTTTATTGATGCTCTCGTTTTTTCCTTTGCTTTGTATGGGACAGAAAAATGTGAATGTGGATGAGGCAAAAAAAATGATGGAAAAGAATAAACAGTTGCAGATTGTGGATGTACGTACACCGCAGGAATTTGCTTCCGGACACATCGAGGGAGCCATTAACATTGATTGGCGAGATGCCTCATTTCCAGATAAGATTGTAAAACTGAAAAAGAAAAAAGCAGTGTTGATCTATTGCCGTTCTGGTCGCCGCAGTTTGAGTGCCATGAATAAGATGATGGAGCTTGGATTCAAAGAGACTTATAACATGGAAGGGGGCATACTTGAATGGGGGAAGAAGAAGTATAAGATTTTGATCCCTGCTGCTCCTGATTCAACGGACGCGACAACGGGTGCGACACGTCGGGTCCCTGCGGAACAAAATTCTACGAAATGAGTTTTTAAAATTCACCATAAAAAATTAAGGGCGTATCAGAATGAGTTTAAACTGAACCCCGAAAGTTGGACAAAAAAACTTTCGGGGTTCAGTTCAGTTTCGATACGCCCTTGTTATTTATAATTACAAGCTTATTTGGCTATTTTAGCCCAGCTATCTTTCAAAGCCACTGTACGGTTGAAGACTAGTTTGTCTGGTGTAGAATCTGGATCTACATTGAAATAACCGATACGTTGGAATTGGAAGTTTTGTAATGTTTTTGCATTTTTCAACCAAGGCTCCACCATAGCATTGGCGATGGTGAGAGATGTTGGATTGAGCAGTTCGCGGAAGTCTTTGTCCTTCTCGTCGCCTGGATTCTCCACGTTGAAAAGTCTGTCGTAGAGACGAACCTCTGCAGGGACGGCATGTTGTACAGAGACCCAATGAATGGTTCCTTTCACTTTTCTATCGCTGCCTGGCATACCGCTCTTTGTCTCTGGATCATATTCTGCATAAACCTCTGTCACCTTACCTTCTGCATCTTTCTTGCAGCCTGTGCATTTGATGATGTAACCGTTCTTCAAACGAACCTCGTTGCCTGGTGTCAGACGGAAATATTTCTTAGGAGCATCCTCCATGAAATCGTCGCTCTCGATATATAATTCGCGAGAGAAAGGAATCTCACGACTGCCCATGCTTTCATCCTCTGGATTGTTGATGGCTTCCATCATCTCAACTTTTCCTTCTGGATAGTTGGTGAGGATGAGTTTGATTGGGTTTATCACAGCGTTCACACGCATAGCAGTGATGTTTAGCTCCTCTCGGATTGTGGCTTCCAACAGAGAGACGTCGATCACACCATCATATTTGGTATAACCAATACGTTTGATAAAGTTTCTGATAGAAGATGGTGTATATCCACGACGACGTAAACCGCAGATAGTTGGCATACGAGGGTCGTCCCAACCGCGAACCAAACCTTCTTGAACCAATTGTAACATCTTACGTTTACTCATCACGGTATAGGTGATGTTGAGGCGGTTGAACTCTCGCTGTTTAGGCCGATAGTCACTGTCTGCAAATTGGTCGATGAACCAATCATAGAGTGGACGGTGCACCTCAAACTCAAGCGTACAAAGGGAGTGTGTCACACCTTCGAAATAGTCAGACTGTCCGTGCGCGAAATCGTACATAGGATAGACTTTCCACTTGGTACCTGTACGGTGGTGAGGGTGCGTAGTGATGATACGATAGATGATTGGATCACGGAAATGCATGTTTGGATTAGCCATGTCAATTTTGGCACGGAGCACCATCTTACCATCTTCGATTTTACCTTCCGACATCTCCATGAAGAGACGAAGGTTCTCTTCGACGGAACGATTTCTATATGGACTCTCAATACCAGGAGTGGTTGGCGTACCTTTTTGTTTCGCAATCTCTTCAGCTGTTTGTTCATCAACGTATGCTTTGCCCTCTTTGATAAAACGAACTGCCAAGTCCCATAGTTGCTGGAAATAATCAGATGCATAGTAGACATTTGCCCATTGGAAGCCAAGCCATTGAATGTCCTCCTTGATGGAGTCAACATATTCGACATCTTCCTTCACAGGGTTGGTGTCATCGAAACGAAGATTACAGATTCCGTTATAGTTTTTAGCAATACCAAAATCCATGCAGATGGCTTTGGCGTGACCGATATGTAGGTATCCATTAGGTTCAGGAGGGAAACGGGTTTGAATACGACCTCCGTTACGACCTTCCTTTAAATCTTCCTCTACAATCTCTTCAATGAAGTTCAAAGTTTTTTTCTCTTCATTTTCCTGAATATTTTCAGCCATAGAATTCTTATTTGGTGGGTTCTGTAAATTCATTTCGTGGGATTTTTGAATTTGTTTCAAGTAGATTGCTGTGCGGAAGGAGGGAGCAGTGCGAGCACTGTGACCGACTGACAAACAGCAAGATACCGAAAGAAATCAAAAAGCACCGAAAAGTTTATTTTCCCACAATTTATACTAACTTTCGTTTAAACGGTGAATTTATAGAACTCACCAATTTTTAATTTATGGTGCAAATTTACGTGTTTCGTATGAAATTACAATCATTAGCAACTGATTTTATATGCGTTGAAGGACAGATAAATCGAAAAAGTTGACTGCTGCTAAGATGTGGTTGAAGGCATCCGACTGTACCATCTCGTAATTTTTCCAATCACACTCTTTGGTAAAGAAATAAATTTCGATGGGTAATCCATTCTCTGTTGGTTGCAGTTGGCGTACCATATATAACTCCTTTTTGTCGAAGGATGGAATGGTTGTGATGTAAGCTTCCAAATAGAGCATGAACAATTTTAGGTTGGTCGGATTTTCTCCGTTGATGACAATTTCGGATGGGACTTCCTGATTCTCATTCTTTTGTGATTCTTCCCATTTTTCAAGATATGGTCTGACCAATGGAATGGATTTATATTTTTCAATCTCGTTGGATGTGCAGAAATGGACACTGTGCATATCGATGTTGAGAGAGCGGGCTACTCTTCTTGATCCTGTTTTCTTGATAGTTTTCCAATTTTGAAAAGAGTCGTTGAGCAAGGTGGCAGGCGGAATGGTCATCGTGGTGTTGTCAAAGTTTTGGATCTTCACGGTGTTGATGGTGATTTTACGCACGATACCGTTGATGTTGTGCTTGGGAATGGTGATCCAGTCGCCAGGTTGCACCATCTTATTACCTAATAATTGCATGCCGGAAACCAAATTGATGAGTGTATCCTTAAAGATGTAGGATAGAACGGCGGCAGAGGCTCCCAATCCTGTCAGAAAGGCTCTCGGCGATTTGTCCAACAAAATACTTGCCCCAATGATGATTCCGATAATTGCGATGATGTATCGAATAATCTGATATAATATGGTGTAGGGTAAATTACTTTTTGGCGTGTTTTTCTGCGAATAGGTCTGTTTCGTGTATAAGTAGCTGAGTAGGGATGAGATAAACAAAATCACCATCACCAGAATGTAGATATTGCATAGCTTGTTGATCCATACATACCAGTTTGATCCTTCATCAAAAGCGAGAGGAAGAAATAGATTCACCACAAAAGCGGGTATGATGGCGGCAATTGATTTCAGAAGACGTTTGTGTTGGACGGTCTCTTCCGACGTTTTTTTTGTGATCTTCGCGTGAATATGTAGAACTAACATGGCCAATTGCCGACATATCAAATCACATAAAACGGTTAATACTATAATCACAAATAACCCTATCATCTTATCATGAATGCTTCCATCTCCATTCAAAATGCCGATGTTGAATAAAAAATTCTGAATACCTAATACTAATTCTTTCATTTATTTTTTGATAGTGAATGAACGAATGAGAAAATACTGCAAGTCATCGTTGATTGGAGATGAATTTCTTGTGTTTTTCCTTCCTTCAGTTTGATTTGCAATATTACATTATCTTATGAATTTATAAAAGCAAAAACAAAAGAAATAACATCATGTGTGATGATCTACAAAATTAGATGGAACATTTTTTTCTTTTGATAATTCAAATTTTTATTGTATGTTTGCATCGAGGATTCCGTAGCTAATGACTACCGATTCCTCGCTTGCGAGGGCTGGCATTTGTCAGCCGTTCGTATTTTTATACAGTAGACGCAGTTTTCCGTCTCTATCTTTCAGCCACACTTCTTCTATTCTTTCTCCTCTTTCTATCTTTCCCCTAATACTTCTAATCATATAGTGATCGGTCAAATTTGGGGTATCAATAACGAGGTGGGAACTTTGTGCCAGTCCGTCATGTAACATGTTTCTAAAGGCATTTTTGGGATTTTCAGAAATATATCCCTCATGCTCATACCATTTGTCTCCTACTTTCAAATCGGGGCATTTCCCTTCGTACTTGGTCCCGATAAGGTCTCCGTATATCTGTTCATATCTGAAATCCCCACGTCGTGACATTTTAGGTGTAAGAGTGACCGTTTCTCCTTTCATGGCGAAAAACTCAGCTATTTCGATAAGTTTTTTATAGTCCGTATCATTTTCGTTCACCAAAGGGTGAATACGAACTTCACCTTTCCCTACTGAATACGAAGTCATTTATTTCCGTCGTTTTGTATAAATCATGGTAGAAAAAATAACCCATCAAACCCTACTGAGTGGCCTGTACAAAGAAAAATTAAATCTTTTCGGGCTTGATAGGTCTTGTATCGTCATGAAGAGAGAAGACAACAACTATTCGAATGATGCGAAATATACGCTTCATCTCAACCGTTATCGTATGATAATCAATTTGTTATATTGTATTTCAGAATATAAGTTCTCATAGCAAATAATTTTAAATAATAAGATGAACAGAACTAGCTTAATGATTAGGTAAATTTCAGATAGAAATCATTGTTATGCAAGGTAGTTCATTCAATCATAACGTTGCAAAGGTATGATATCTTTTAATAAAAACAAAATTATTTATCAATTTTACAAAGGTGTCCATGTGGTATTATGTGATGAATTATGCGGTTTTAATGGGGTTTGATTCAGATTAAAGTGCTATCTTTGCATCTTCAAATTTAGAATTAGAAGAGAACATTATGTCTAGCGAAGTCATTTTAATCAATATTCATGGTGAGGATAAACCTTGGGTGACAGCCTCTATAACAGAAATCTTAGGTAAATACAATGCCACCATTTTGGATGTAGGACAGGCTGATATTCACCACAATTTGTCGTTGGGTTTCATGGTCAAGATAAATGATAGTGAGCAGTCGGGTTACATTCTGAAAGACATATTGTTCAAATGTTATGAATTGGGTGTTCAGGTACGATTTTCACCTGTTACGTTCAATGAGTATGATGATTGGGTGGATCGACAGGGCAAGGGTCGCTATGTGGTGACTATGTTGGGACATGTGATTACAGCCAAGCAGATGGCGTTGGTGACCAAGGCAGTGGCTGAACAATCGATGAACATTGACTCAATAAAAAGATTAACAGGTCGTCCTTCTTTAAATGAGGATTATGAGCATGAGCGTTCGTGCATTGAGTTTTCCGTACGTGGAGAGTTGGAAGATAAAAGTGTGCTCTCTTCGAGATTCATGGAGATTTCATCACAGGAAAATGTGGACATCTCCTTCCAGAAGGATGATTTGTACAGAAGAAATCGTCGTTTGATATGCTTTGATATGGACTCCACCTTGATCAAGACGGAGGTGATAGACGAATTGGCCGACCGTGCAGGAGTGGGAGATGAAGTGCGTAAGATTACAGAGTCGGCAATGCGTGGTGAGATAGATTTTTCAGAGAGTTTCCGTCGCCGTGTCTCTTTGTTGAAGGGATTGGATGAGGCAGTGATGCGTGAGATAGCAGAAAACCTACCAATCATGGATGGAGCCGATCGCTTGATGGCGGTGTTGAAGAAATGTGGATTTAAGATAGCCATCCTCTCGGGAGGTTTTACCTATTTTGGCAAGTATCTTCAGAAAAGATTTGGTGTGGATTATGTCTATGCTAATCAGTTGGAGATTCAAGATGGAAAACTGACTGGTCGATATTTAGGCGATATTGTGGATGGAAAACGTAAGGCGGAGTTGTTGAACCTGATTGCACAGGTGGAGAAGATAGAGTTGGAGCAGGTGATTGCGGTAGGTGATGGAGCGAATGATCTTCCGATGTTGAATCTTGCCGGATTGGGTATTGCCTTTCATGCTAAACCAAAGGTAAAAGCGAATGCACAACAGTCGCTCTCTACTATTGGATTGGATGGTATCCTCTATTTCTTAGGATTCCGTGATGTTCACTTGGATAATATGTAGGAGATAAATTATTTTGAAATAATTAAAAAAGAAAATAAAAAGATTGGAGAATTCCGTCAATAATTTTTTATTTTTGTGGCGACAAATAATTTTTTAACAATTAAAATTTTAAATCTATGTCTGTTAATAAAGTAATTTTAGTAGGAAATGTGGGCAGAGACCCAGAAATAAGGTATGTTGAAAAAGATGTTCCTGTTGCAAGTTTTTCATTGGCTACAACTGATCGTGGTTTTAAGCGTCAGGATGGTTCGGAAGTTCCTGAGCGCACGGAGTGGCATAATATCGTTGTATGGAGGGGGTTAGCCAAAGTGGCTGAGATGTATGTTCGAAAGGGCACCTCTTTGTATATCGAAGGTAAGTTGCGTACTCGTTCGTGGACGGATCAGAATAACAATACCCGTTATATAACGGAGGTAATTGCAGATCAGATGGAGTTGCTTGGAAAACGTCCGGAAGGTGGTGTGCCTCCGTTGGCGCCATCCACTTCTCAGGCGAGTGATCAGCCTGCTCAGCAGCAGATGCCGCCACTTCCACCAGAGGAGGATATGAGTTCTGACCTCCCATTTTAAAGGAAGGTAGGTGACAAAAAATAACATCACCTTATTAGGTAATAAATATTCTCAATAATATTTCATATATTTGCAAGGACGGAAAACATCCGTCCTTGCTTGTTTAACAAAAATGTACTTCTTTGGATATACCACTTTTTAATTCAACTCAATTTTTATTTGAAGAACCCGTGTGTTCTTTCTTGTTATATGGCTTGGTAGCCATTATTGCGATAATATCATTTATACACCTTTCCTATATTTCTTTTTTTGAATCGGAGTTCTTCTCGCTTTCAGTTAGTGAAGTGGCGGAGGTGAAGATATCGAGTGATCCTAAGTTTAAACGGTTAAAGAATCTATCAGAAGACCCATTGAATACGTTGGGAAGTGTTATCGTAGCACGTTACTCCACCATGGTTTTTTCACTCACGTTGAGCACTCTTGCCATTGCTTTTTTCCTGGGTAATGTCATTAAATCATGGGTGTTGGTCTGTCTGATTGCTGGTACTGTCAATTTGTTGCTTCTTTTCATTTTTGCAGAGTTTATACCTGATCGTATGGTGAGGAAGGAGAACCCTTATACAATCTGTCATGGTGCTACAATTATTTCTATCTTTGCTTTCCTTTTCCGTCCGCTTGTTTCTCTTTTAGTACAGTCGACGGGTGTGGTGGAACGTCGATTGGAATCGCGTACACAACGAAGTGCTGCCATTGAGGATATCTCCGATTCACTCAATATGGGAGATGCAGAGTCGGATGAGAAAGACATCTTGCGTGGGGTGGTCAACTTTGGTAAGACAAGTGTGGATGAGATTATGCAGCCACGCGTAGATATTGTGGATATTGACTATAAAAGTGACTTTGAGACAGTTTTGAAGATTATTCGTGAGTCGGAATATTCGCGATTGCCAGTATACGATGAGAGCATTGATTACGTGAAGGGAATCCTCTTCATTAAAGATTTTCTTCAGTATACAGACCAGAAAAAGGATTTCAAGTGGCAAAGTTTGATTCGAGAGGCCTATTTCGTGCCTGAGAATAAGAAGATAGATGATTTGTTCAAAGAGTTTCAACAGAAACACATACACATGGCGATTGTTGTGGATGAGTTTGGTGGAACCTCTGGTATTGTGACAATGGAAGATATCATTGAGGTGATTGTGGGCGACATCTGCGATGAGCATGATGAGGAGGAGAATCAAATCACCCAGATTGACCCATCATCGTATTTGTTGGATGGTAAGTTATTATTGTCTGATTTCTATCGATTAGAACAGATTGATAAAGAGGTGTTTGAATCGGTTGAGGGTGATGCCGACACGCTAGCTGGATTGATTCTTGAACTGAAAGGATACATTCCATCTAAAGGAGAAGTGGTTGAAGTGGGACGATATCATTTTGAGATCGTTTCAGATGATAAGCGTAGAATTAAGGAAGTTAAATTGACGATAAAAGATGCAAAAGAGTAAGCTATTGAAGATAGTGATGGGGATTGTTGTGATACTTGTGTTTTTAGTATCATGTGAACCTCCACAACCCAAACCGAGAGGCTATTTCCGAATTGATTTTCCTGAAAAGGAATACGCTTCTTATACGAATGATGAGTTCCCTTTCCAATTCACCTATGCTAAGAATGTGTCGGAAGTGAAAATAATAGGATTGGATAAGGATTCTGTATGGATGAATATTGTTTATCCTCGATACAATGCATATATCTATTGCACTTATCGTGTGTTGCATAATAATTTTCAGTTTATCTCGGAAGACTCCCGTCGGTTGGTTTACAAACCGCATACAGCCAAAGCGGATGCCATTACAGAACAGCTTTATCTGAATGATGACAGGAGAGTCTATGGCGTTTTGTATGAATTGAAAGGAAATACAGCTTCCAATATTCAGTTTGTCATGTCAGATAGTGTGAAGCACTTCTTTCGTGGAGCGTTTTATGTTAATGAAAGTCCCAATAAAGACTCCATTGCTCCCGTTGTTGATTACATACGCGAGGATATTGTTCAATTGATAGAATCATTAGAGTGGAAATGATGAAGAAACTAATTCATATTGCAATTTTCATAGGTGTTGTCACCTTGGTTTATTTTCTTTCGGAACGTTTTTTCTTCCGATTGGATTTGACCTCAGAGAAACGATATAGTCTTTCTGACAATACCAAGAATCTCTTAAAGGGATTGGAGGATGAGTTGAATGTGACAATTTATCTGGATGGTGATTTAAATGCGGGGTTCCTTCGTCTCCGAAAAGCTACGGTTGAGATGTTGGATGAGTTTGATGCCTACGCAGGTAAAAGTGTGAAATATCAGTTTGATAACCCATCTGCGGGTGCCACTAAGGAGGCTCGTGAGAAGAAGTATGAGGAGTTGGAGAAAGAGGGAATACGAGGCATTATGGTCTATGACCATGAAGAAGAGGGAGAAGCTCGTCAGAAGATAGTATTCCCATGGGCTAAGATCTCTTATAAGGGAAAGACTCGAAACATCAATTTGCTTAAGAACATTCCTCGTAAGTCGGGCGAGGAGAATCTTAATATCTCTATCGAAACATTAGAGTATGAGTTGACAGACGCATTGCGCATTATCACCACAACGAAGGTGCCTAAAGTGGTCTTTTTGGAAGGACATGATGAGTATCCAGAGCTATTGGTGGCTGACTTCATGCAGACGTTGAGTCACTATTATCGAGTGGATAGAGGTGTGATGTCGGGAAAGGTGGATGAGTTGAATGATTATGAAGCGGTGATTATTGCTGCACCGATGAAGAAGTTCTCGGAGGTGGATAAGTTTGTGATCGACCAATACATTATGCATGGAGGACGTGTTTTGTGGATTTTAGACGGTGCTCGCATTACGTTGGATAGTCTCTCTACTTCGTCTCGTACCATCGGAATTGATAATGATGTGAATCTGATGGATCAACTGTTCAATTATGGTGTTCGAATCAACGCTAATCTGTTGCAAGATGTTCAATGTTCACTTATTCCTGTCAACACTGCGCGTGAGGGTGACGAACCTAAGTATGAGCCAATGCCTTGGTACTACTCTCCGTTATTGCTGACGGTTCCGTTGCACCCTATTTCAAAGAATGTGGCACCTGTGAAAACAGAGTTTGTCAGTTCCCTCGACTTTGTGAATGATAATGATAAGGTGAAGAAAACGCCGTTGTTAATCACCTCTACAGGCACGCATATACAAAACGTACCTTCCATCGTCAGTATGGAGGTCATCAATGTAGAACAGAATGGGTTCTACTTCAATACACGAAATGCAATGGCGGCAGCATCATTGGAGGGAGTTTTCCCTTCATCCTTCGCCAACCGTATGATACCACAAGGCGTAACGGGAGCTAACGAAATCACAAAGGAGAGTAAACCTACAAAAATGGTGGTGGTGGCTGATGGAGATGTGATTTGTAATGAAGTGCAGGGAAAAGGTTCCAATGCAATTCCTCTCGCCTTGGGCTATGACCGCTATATGAACCAGCGATTCGGAAATGGCGATTTCCTTTTGAATGCAGTTAATTACCTTACGGATGATGATGGATGGATGCAGTTGCGCTCGCGTGAGATTCAGATGCGCCTTTTGAATAAAGCCCGCGTGAAGGGAATGAATAAATTCTTCAAGATGTTTAATATTGTTGTTCCTATATTGTCAATTCTTTTGTTCGGACTTATTTTCCATTTTATTAGGAAATGGAAATACACGAAAGAAATTTCTGTTAATAAACTACCGACAGATAACAAGAATGAATGATACTTTTTTTATTATATTTGCAAAGTAGAATAGATAATTAAAAAGACAAATAATATGATATTTTCAGTTTCAAGTGCTAACTTATTGGCACATTTACAGACAATTAGCCGTGTTATCAATTCCAAGAACACATTACCGATCTTGGATAATTTCTTGTTTAATTTGCACGATGGGGTATTGACGATTACAGCGGCTGATATGGAAACAACAATGGTGACGACAATGGAGTTGAATAGCTCCGAAGGAAGTGGTGTCGTTGCTCTTTCAGCTAAAATCTTGTTGGATACATTGAAGGAATTTTCCGACGAACCGTTATCATTCTCAATCAACGATGATAGCTACGCTATGACTATAAAGTCTAATTCTGGTGTATATAACTTTATTGGACAAAATGCTGACGAGTTCCCTAAGATGCGTCTTTTGGAAGATCAGAATTCGTCTATCACAGTTCCTGCCAATGTGTTGAACATGGGTATCACGGCTACCTCTTTCGCAACTAGCGATGATGAGTTGAGACCTGTGATGGGAGGTATCTATTTCGATATCACAACAGAGGATGTAACCTTTGTCGCAACAGACGGTCATAAATTAGTAAAGATAAAGACAATCACTTCAAAGGGTGATTCTGTTACCTCTTTCATCTTGCCTAAAAAGCCATATTCACTTTTGAAGGCCATCCTTCCAAAGGAGTCGGGTGACGTAAAGATTCAGTTCGATTCCAAGAATGTTTATTTCACTTTGTCAGATTATCAGATGATCTGTAGATTGGTGGAGGGAACCTATCCTAATTACAACTCGGTTATTCCAAAAAGCAATCCTAATAAAGCAACAATCGAACGTAATGGTTTCTTGAATGCATTGCGTCGTATCTCTGTTTATGCAAATCAATCGACCAACTTAGTGAAACTTGATTTCGCTGATGATAAGGTGGTGATTTCAGCTCAGGATTTCGATTTCTCCATTTCTGCTACTGAAACATTATCTTGCAGCTATGAGGGCAGTCCTATCTGCATAGGTTTCAAATGTTCCATCTTGATTGATATGCTGAATAATCTGAATTCTGAAAATGTTATTATCGAACTTTCAGATCCTATTCGTGCAGGTTTGATCGTCCCATTGGAGCAAAACGATACAGAGGATGTGTTGATGTTGCTTATGCCAATGCAATTGCCTGATTAATTAGATTAAATTTTATAACAAATATGGAAGCGTATGAAATATTGCGCTTCCTCTTTTTTTAGATTGATATGGAATTGAATTTAAAGAAACCGATCATCTTTTTTGATCTGGAAACAACAGGTTTGAATATTGTAAAAGATCGTATTATAGAGATTTCAGCCATTAAGATTTGTTTGAATGGTGATCAGGAAATAAAAACCAGAAGGCTGAAACCTGTCGATGCAGAAGGAAATCAGATGAAACTACCAAAGGAGGTGGTGGATTTGACCCATATTACGGATGAGGATCTTGCAGATAAACCTACTTTCAGAGAGATTGCCAAATCATTGGCTGAGTGGATGAAAGGATGCGATTTGGGTGGATACAATTCCAATCGGTTCGATATTCCATTGTTGGCAGAGGAGTTTCTTCGTGCCGATGTAGACATTGATCTGCGCAAAAGCAAGTTTGTGGATGTTCAGGTGATTTTCAACAAAAAAGAACAACGCACTTTAACAGCTGCATATAAATTCTATTGTCACAAAGATTTGGAAGGCGCTCATGGAGCTGAGGCCGACATTACAGCTACATACGAGGTGTTGAAGGCTCAGTTGGACCGTTATCCAGATTTGCAAAATGACATGGACTTCCTGTCTGAATATTCATCTCACAACAATAATGTGGATTTTGCAGGACGATTCATCTATAATGAGAAAAAGGAAGAGATCATCAATTTTGGTAAATACAAAGGACGTAAGGTGGCAGAGGTGTTGCTGACGGATCCTGGTTATTATGGATGGATTATGCAGAGTGACTTCACACTCGACACCAAGCGTGTCTTGACACAATTACGATTCAAATATGGTTTAAGATAATTACTTATGCCGAATCCGTATTTTCGTTTTAAACAGTTCGTCGTCTATCAGGATAGATGTGCGATGAAAGTGGGTACGGATGGCGTGTTGTTAGGTGCGTGGGCAGATGTTTCATCTGCTCATTCTATTTTGGATGTTGGTACGGGTACAGGCTTGATTGCCTTGATGGTGGCACAACGTTCAGAGGCTAAGGTGACCGCGATTGAAATTGATGTTGAGGCTTCTCAGCAGGCACAGGAAAATGTGGATCGTAGTCCGTGGAATAACAGAATTGAGGTAAAGAATCAATCGTTACAGGAGTTTGCACAGAGCGCTCGAAAGTATGATCACATTATCAGTAATCCGCCCTACTTCAATCAGTCGTTGAAGTCACCCAAAGAAGGTAGGACGATGGCTCGTCATACCGACTCATTGAGTTACGAAGATTTGATAAAAGGTGTGGTTTCATTGTTAGACGAGCAGGGAGTTTTTTCTGTTATTTTGCCATATTCTGAAAAGGAGACTTTTGTTGCATTTTCTGAGCGATATGGATTGTATCCTTTTCGTATTATGAAAGTGTTGCCAACACCTACGTCCACACCCAAACGGTTTATGGCTGAGTTCGCTTTCTCCTCGACCTCTTGTGAAGAGTTGGAGATGGTGATAGAGAGTGAGGGAAGACATCAATATTCAGAAGCATACAAACAATTGACAGAAGAATTTTATATGTTCATGTAGGGGCGAATAGCATTCGCTATTTTTTATTTGCCGTTGCAGAAACACTCCCAATAATCAAATAATCATTGACGTGTCGAGTTTTATCTATATCTCCAGTTTTTATAAGGATTTCGGGCCAGGTTGGCGTTGGTGTATCGTTTGTCTCCGGAGACTTCTTCACCAATCCAAGAAGGTTTGATAAAGGATTGGTCTTCGCTTTTCAATTCTATCTCAGCCACCACTAGTCCGTCATTGTCGCCCATAAATTCATCCACCTCCCAACAGTTTCCTTCGAACATAATTTTGTAGCGATATTTTTCTACCGCAGGAGTTTTTGCGATGGAGAAAAGTTGTTCGGCATCCTCCATAGGGATGTCATATTCAAATTCCATTCTGGATATGTTATTGGCTTTGCTTTTGATGGTCAGTTTGGCCACCTCTCCTTCGATACGTACGCGGATGGTGTTATCACCTTTCTCATTTAGGTAGGCTTGCTTATAATGTACACCAATGGCACCCTCTTTCCAAGTACTGTTTTTAAGCAAGAATTTCCTTTCAATCTCTATGTTCATGGAGAAAAATTTATTTTTTATGCAGACAAAATTACAAATTATTTGTTGCTTGAGATAATATTTGTATTTTTGTTCAGTAAAAAATATTTTATTATGATGGATAATACAGAACCGCAAGAAATGAACATATTCCAAGTGATGGCTCGTGTGGGTCGTTCTATTGGTAAGTTATTTTGTTCGATACTCTCCTTGATAGGGAAGTTTGCCCAGTTGGCATATAAGTACAAAGCGTTATTTTTGTTCTTTATCGTTTTGATAGTTGGACTTAGCACATATCAGCGTCGCGACAGAGCGAAGATGTATCGTGCAAAGATGCATATTTTGATTAATGATGGGGATGTGTTTACGTACAAAACCTTATTGGATCAGTTGTCGGAGTATCCCAAAAGAGACGATATAGATGGATTGGCTGCCATTTTGGATATTTCTCCGGAGATAGCGTCAAAAATCTATGGTTTTGAGGGGTTCCATGTGATTGATATTAACAATGACTCCATCATGGATTTTGTGGATTATAAAAATGCTATCGATCTAGGAGATACATCTAATGTGATAGTTCCTAATCAGATGGTGATCCGTGCCAAATTGAATGATCTTTCATGTTGTGAAGATGTTCAGAAAGCCTTGTTCAACTTTTTTGCTAAAAATAATTATCTATCGTCATTGAATATCTCACGTCTTTCCACTTTGGAGGAGAAGGAGTGGATGTTCCACAATGCATTGATCAATTTGGATAGTTTGCAGAAAGTAGAATTACTTCAAGGACCAAACTATTCTATGGAGTTCGCTTCTCAGAAAGAGAGAAACAAACCATTTATGTCGACCAAGCGTCAGATGTATTATGAGGATATGAAGAATTTGTTCGATATCAATGAGTCAATTGCTGTTGATATGTCGACTAATTTGGAGGTGTTGACAGTGGTATCTGACTTGCAACCAGAAAGGAAGTTAGATAATCCAACATGGAAGATCATATTGTATACGACCATCTTTGGATTCATCATGTTCCTTATCGTAGCGCTCTTGGTAGATAACAGAAAGGCAATATCATCCTATTTGAAAAACACCAAAGCGTAGGGACGTATCGCATACGTCCCATATCCGTGGGCACCAAATCCGTATGGACGTATCGCATACGTCCCACATTTTGCACACGTCCCATAAATCAGAGTTTCCGTTTATTTGAGATATTATCTCAAGAGGGGTTGCTAAGTTTTTTAGTGACCCTTTTTTATTCCTCCTTCCAATTAACCAAATAAAGTTTCTTTGTGGCACGAGTGAAGGCCGTATATAGCCAGCGAAGATGTTCCTTTCCAAGCATCTCTTCTGTGATATAGCCTTGGTCAAGGAAGACTGTACTCCATTGTCCACCTTGTGCTTTGTGGCAGGTGACGGCGTAGGCAAATTTCACTTGAAGGGCATTCAACCATGGGTCTTCTCTCATTTGCTTGTATCGCTCTCGTTTATTTCCAATATGCATGTAGTCTTCCTGAACAGCCATGAAGAGTTTGTTGCTCTCCTCGTAGGTTAAGGAAGGGGATTCACTTTGCAATGTGTCCAGTAGAATGCGGGCATCTATTTCAACATCATAGTCGGGCAAGAAAAGAATAACGTCGGCGAAATGAAAGTCGTACATCTCGTAAGTGTGACGGATCCTTTTGAGTTGTGCCACATCCCCATTGGCGATGAAATCGAGTTTCCCTTCTGTCTGTTTCGACCAGAAATAGTTGTTTTTGGCAATCATTAATAGGTCGCCCGATGATAAGTTCTCTTCTCGATAAAGTATGCGGTTTCGAATGCCCATATTGAAAATATTGGCTCGTTTGTTGGAGCGGGAGATGACAATGGTGTCGTCAATCCCATTGTGACTGTATGCAGAGGAGATCTCTTCTATCAAATCCTCTCCCGTTATTTTCTGAACGTCGGGGAATTCAAAATTAACCTTTGGGAATGAGCTGAACTGTTCTTCAGAAATCAGTTGACGCAGGTGTGTGGCATTCCATAGGATGCCGGATTCGTTGGCTTGACGAACGACGTCGGTGAGTTCGAAAGAGATGGTTTTCAAGTAGGATCCACGGAAATAGTTGGGGTCGAGTGCCGGACTGATCTCTTGTCCCACAGGTGGTAGCTGAGCAGAATCACCTACAAGGATGAGACGACATCCTTCGGTTCCATAAACATAGCTGACTAAATCCTCCATTAGATTGCCCGACCCGAAGTTTCCTTCGCTGTAGTTGGTGATCATTGAGGCTTCGTCGACAATGAATAATGTATGTTTGTGCAAATTGATGTCGAGAGAAAAAGCGCCATTTGGGTCGCCAGCAGTCTGCTGACGATAAATCTTTTTATGGATGGTATAGGCAGTATGATCGGAGTAGGAGGCTAAAACCTTTGCGGCACGACCCGTGGGAGCCATTAGGATGACAGGTTGTTTGAGTTCATCCATAGCACGTATTAATGCACTGACAACAGATGTTTTTCCCGTTCCCGCATATCCTTTTAGTAAAAAAATGGTGTCATTGGCAGAGATGACAAATTCACAAAGAGCCGATAATAATGTTTCTTGTTGACTCGTTGGTACGTGAGAAAAATAAGATTTAACTTTATCCAATAAAAATTTATTCATCTTTTTTTAAAATAAAAATGACAGAATGGCTGTTGATAAAACCTTTTTTTTTATTTTTGTACATCCTTAAAAATAAGAAACAAAAGTAAAAAATTAATTCGATATGAGAATTGCAGTTAAAACCCTATTAGCGTTAGCTTCTGTATTATTAGTATACATGTGTTACAGAAGTATTATGAACCCAATTGAGTTTGGAAGAGAGAAAGAAGTGAGAGACAAAGCCGTAATCGCGAAATTGATTGACATTCGTAAAGCACAGATTGCCTACAGAGAAAACAAGGGTGTTTATGCGAAGAATTTTGATGAGTTGCTCACGTACGTGAAAGAAGGTAGCATTGAGATGATTTCTAAGAAGGGTGAATTAACAGATGAACAATTGGAAAAAGGGTTGACCGAAGAAATCGCTCTTAATTTGACTGAAGCTGATGCTCCTAAATATGGAATAGAAGACTATCATGAATTTAAGGAGAATTTCCGCCGTGATACAATTTATGTTAGCGTATTGGAACAGTTGTTCGGAAAAGATTACAATGTTGATTCTATGGCATACGTTCCTTTCTTGAAGGATGTAAAATTTGAAATGGAATCAAATATTATAAAATCAAAATCTGGTATTGATGTACCTTTGTTTGAGGCAAGAATTCCGTACAAGATATATTTGGATGGATTGAATCGTCAGGAAATTATAAACAGAACAAAGCAAGATGAGGCTCTTAACAGATACCCTGGTTTGAAAGTGGGAGATAAAGAGAACTCAAACAACAACGCTGGTAACTGGGAGTAATATGATTGAAATCTCAGACGCATCTTTTGATTTATTAAAATCATTCAATTATACATTATCCATTCGGTTGATTCCGAGTGGATTTTGTTTTGCTGTGTCTGATAAGGAGATGAATCTCCTATATTATTCGTGTCAGGACTCTTTCTCATTGGATAATGAGATAATGACAAAAACTTTCGGACAGGTTTATTTATGCGTCGACACCAATACCTACACGCTCATTCCTAATCCTGTTTATCAACCCGAACAACAAGAACAATATTGGAATCTTAATTTTGGTGACTTGTCGCCTATGGAAAAGCTCCAGGCAGATCATGTCAGACGGACGGATATTGTTAATTTATTCTCCTATCCTATATATGACCAACATTTGATGGATCTGAAGAAAAGAATACCCTCTCTACGTCTCATTCACCGACAAAGTGTTCAGCTATCTATGGCGACCATGCGCAATAAGCAGACGAATAACAAACAGTTGTTCATCCATGTCTTAAATGCATCTTTTGATGTATTGTGTATGGAACAGGGAAAGGTGATTTTGGCCAATACATATGATTATCATAATGAGGATGAGTTCCTCTATTTTGTTCTTAATATTTTCGAACAGTTGAAATTGGATCCACATGCGGTGGAGGTTGTCGTGGGAGGATCTCCTGCGGGAAGAGAAAAAGAACTGCTTTTGAAGTATCTTCAAAATGTTCAGGATGATTCTCAGCCCTTTATGAAACCATTGTCGGACCCTTTTTTGAAACATCTTGATGTTTTGAATAAACAATATACACTGATTAATATTCCATTTGCCATCAATTAATAATTATGCGAATCGTAAGCGGAGAATTTAAAGGGAGACATTTTTCTCCTCCTAAAAACTTGAATGCAAGACCTACGACCGACATGGCGAAGGAGGGACTGTTTGACATTCTTTCAAACAGAATCGATTTTGAGGAGATATCCGTATTGGATATGTTTGGAGGAACGGGTAGCATAAGTCTGGAATTTGCCTCTCGTGGATGTCAGCAGGTGACGTTGTTGGAGCTGAACAGCGTTAACTATGCGTTTATTCGCAAGGTGATGGACGAACTGAAAATAAAGACGGTGCATACATATAAAACAGATTCTTTCAGATATATCAACTCTTGCAAAAGCAAGTTTGATCTGATTTTCGCAGATCCCCCTTTTGGACACAAGGAATTGCCCAATATACCTGATATGATATTCGAGAAGAATCTATTGGCAGATGGAGGTCTCCTTATCTTGGAACATCCCAAAGAGTATGAATTTTCCAGTCATCCCCATTTCGTGGAGCATCGCCATTATGGACATGTAAATTTCACTTTCTTTCAATAATCCATTCACATGAATTATTTACATATCAACAACATGAGATTTCATTCTTTTCATGGCGTTATGGCTAATGAGGGAATTGTCGGGGGAGAGTATAGTGTCTCCTTTAAAATAGGTTATGACTTTTCGTTGGCGGCACAAAAAGATGATATTGCAGGTGCCATTGATTATGGCTATGTCTATCAGCTTGTCAAAGAGGAGATGAAGATAAAATCTCAGTTGATTGAACATGTGGCACAGCGTATACAAGATAGGGTCCTGAAAGCGTTTCCAATGATTTTGACGATGGAGACCGCTGTCACGAAATACAATCCACCCATTGAGGGTGTTTTAGATAGTGCAACGGTGGTGTTGAACTATTCGGCGGAGACAAAGTAACAGAAAGAGGGGTTATCTGTTTTCTAAGTAGATTTCCGTCAGTCTTGAAATGGCGTAGTTAGACAACTCAGGGAGGGGTACCTTCACATATTGAGAATGGTGTTTGTTTTTATAGGTACCTGTTGCTTCGACAAATTGAGCATGGATGTTTTGGTGACTGAGCACGTGTTTGATAGAAGGTTTCACGTTGAGTATAGTGATATGGGAGAACTCGTCGGATAAAGCTTTTTCGATGACTGTTTGTTGGGCAGGATCGCTGAAGGGTTCAGATAGTTCCACCAAAGGGAATTCGTACAATCCTTGCCAGATATCTTTCCCATCGCGACGATGAAGGAAATAGTTGTTGTCGGGGTCGACAATCACCAAATAGATGAAATAGCGATTCCTTTGTTTTAGTTTTTTCTCCTTGACGGGGTAGTTTATCTGACTGTTATGGGCGAGGCTCAGACAGGAGTCTTGTAGGGGACACTCATCGCATTTAGGAGAGGAAGGAAGACAAATGGTAGCGCCCAAATCCATTAATCCCTGGTTGAAAAGGGCAGGTTTTTTCTTATCCAATAATTCATTGACGAGTTCTGAAAATTGTTTTTTCCCTTGTGTGGAGTCGATGGGAGTCTCTATCTCGAAGTAGCGAGATAAGACGCGGAATACGTTTCCATCTAATACAGCATAAGGAAGGTTGTAGGCGAAAGAGGCGATGGCGGCAGCAGTGTAATCGCCAATTCCTTTTAGAGAACGGATGCCATCGTAGTCGGTTGGGAATGAACCCTGATGTAATGTCATAATCTCTTTGGCGGCAGTGTGCATGTTGCGTGCTCTTGAGTAGTAGCCTAACCCTTGCCATTGAAGGAGCACCTCGTTTTCGGAGGCAGAGGCCAATGAAGCGATGTTGGGGAACCTTTCAATGAATCGTAAGTAGTAATTTAAACCTTGAGCGATACGTGTTTGTTGAAGGATTATTTCGGAAACCCATATTTTGTAAGGGTCGGAAATCTCTCGCCATGGTAGCTCTCTTTTATGGGATAGATACCATCGGATAACTAAATCACTAAAAATCAGATTCATGAGAAAATGGCAAAAAAGAATATTAGCGCGACAACAATTAAAAGACAATAATTCAAAATTACGAAAAAAAATGCAACTAACTGTTTTTTAGTGAGTAAAAAAAGTTGTATATTTGCACCTCGATGAAACAAAAGTATATAAAGAAACATAAAAACTAAATTTAAGATGACAAAGGCTGAGATTGTAAATGAAATCGGAAGATCAACCGGTATTGACAAAACAGAAGTTTTAACAGTGGTTGAATCATTTATGGAAGAAGTAAAGAAAGCGATGGTAGGTGGAGAAGAAGTATTCTTAAGAGGATTTGGTTCTTTCATCATCAAGACGAGAGCTGAGAAGACCGCAAGAAATATTTCAAAGGGAACTTCTATTAGAATCCCTGCTCATAAGATTCCTGCATTCAAGCCAGCAAAGACTTTCTTGAACAAGGTTTCAAATTCAAATAAGTAATTAATTATTTTTATTATAAACATTAAATTCTAACGATCATGCCAAGCGGTAAGAAGAGAAAAAGACATAAAATGTCTACTCACAAACGCAAGAAAAGACTAAAGAAGAATCGTCATAAGAAGAAATAAGTCTTATTGCGCAAAAGACAAAGGGCAAACTTGAGTTTTAAGCTTAAGTTTGTTCTTTTTTTAAAAAGATGGGATACGGAGGTATCCATGTATTAATAGGGGATGTCAGAATAGGCATTCCGTTTAGTTCTTTAAAATTGGGGAATTTAAAAGACAATTCCCTTTAGATTTACGATGAATAGCGAATTAGTAATTGACGTTCAAGCATCGGAGATATCCATTGCATTATTGGAGGAAAAGAGGCTGATAGAGGTGAACAAAGAGAGCCGTGTCAGTAAGTTTTCTGTAGGAGATATCTACCTTGCTAAGGTAAAGAAATTGATGCCAGGACTCAATGCAGCATTCGTTGACGTGGGTTATGAAAAGGGAGCATTCCTTCATTATCAGGATTTAGGTCCCAAGTTTCTTTCTTATAAGGAACTGGTGAAACAAGCAAAGTCTGGTAAGAAGAATCTCTCGTTATCCAAAATTCCGGTAGGAAAGGATATTGAAAAAGATGGACATCTTACGGATGTTCTTGCTCAGGGACAGGAGATTTTGGTGCAAATAGCCAAAGAGCCAATCTCCACTAAGGGTCCTCGACTTACTTCGGAAATATCCATTGCGGGACGTTTTTTGGTATTGATACCTTTTGCGGACAAGATATTTGTTTCGCAGAAGATCAAATCTTCAGAAGAAAGAAATCGTATAAAACAGATTTTAAGGGAGATAAAGCCTAAGAATTTTGGCGTTATTGTCCGTACTGTTGCAGAGGGCAAAAAGGTGGAGGATTTCGACCTTGAGTTGAATTCATTGATTAAAAGATGGAATGATTCAATCAATAAAATAAAGTCAGATTCCAAATTGCCACTCTTGCTATACGAAGAGATGGGAAGAACAGTCAGTATTTTAAGGGATATCTTTAATCCTTCGTTTGAAAATATCTATGTGAACGATGAAGCGGTTTATCATGAAATTTGCGATTATGTAAATATCATAGCTCCAGAGAGAAAAGATATCGTCAAATTATATACTAGTGATGTTCCCATTTTCGATTATTTCTCTGTCACAAAACAATTGAAATCCTCCTTCGGACGTACAGTATCGTTCAAGAATGGAGCGTATCTTATTATCGAAAAAACAGAAGCCATGCACGTTGTGGATGTGAACAGTGGAAACAAAACACGTGCAGGGAACGACCAAGAAGCGAACGCTATCGAAGTGAATTTGGCAGCTGCTGATGAGTTGGCTCGCCAATTGAGACTCCGGGATTTGGGTGGTATTATTGTGGTGGATTTCATCGATATGGTTAAAGCCGAGAACAGACAGGAGCTTTACAATCGTATGCGTGATAATATGGCTAACGATCGCGCAAAGCACAATATCCTTCAGCTAAGCAAGTTCGGCTTAATGCAAATCACCCGTCAACGAGTCCGTCCTGAAATGCACATAGACACCGAAGAGGTGTGTCCTACGTGCTACGGTAAAGGTGTCTCAAGACCTTCCATCTTATTTGTTGATGAATTGGAAAATAAGATTGACTATCTTGTGAACACACTCAAAACAACGAAGTTTAAACTTTATGTTCATCCTTACGTTGGCGCCTATATTAACCAAGGATTGCCTTTCTGTTCGTTGAAATGGAAATGGAAACGGAAATATAAGGCTGCATCTTTTAAAGTGATTACTTCTCAAAACCTCTCTTTCTTGCAATATCAGTTTGTTGATGAAAAAGGAGAGGAGATAGATTTAAAAGAGGAGATCGAAACCGTCTCTCATTAAGAGCAGGTGGTTGAAAAAGACAAGGCGAGGTGCACTCTGGTGTGCCTCGCTTTTTTTATGTGGCTTTTGGATATATTTTATAAAGGGTAGGTTTTATTATAAAAAAGAAGGTTGGTTCTTTCGAGCCAACCTTCTGATTATTTATGACAATGGATTTATTTTACAGTGAATTTCTCTGTAGAAATACCATTCTCGCTTTTTACAGTTACGTAGTAAACTCCAGAAGCCAATGATGCGTTAATCTTAGATGCACCAGCAACAACTTTTCCTGTGAATACAGCAACACCTTGAATGTTATAGATTGTAACGTCAGAATCGTAGTTGACAGATATATTCAAAGAACCATCTTCTGATGGATTAGGCCATAAGCTAACAACTTGGTTGTTTACATCATTAACATCAGAACCGTTGCCTGGGTCACCGATGATCTTAAGAGATCCCAAACCTGAAGTAGATGTCATGAATACGATACCTAATTTATGTTCGCCTGTTTCGGTGAAACGCAAACGGAATTTCTTGTTTTTTGCGTAAGGGCATACAGGTTTTGTCCATCCCCAATCATTGTATCCGCCATCGGTTGTACCTGCTCCAGAGGTTTGCAATTCTAGTGCACGATGAACTTCGTTTCCATCTTCATCAACAAGAGCATTTTTGCCATCTACAGTGAATGCAATGATGTTGTAGTCGATATGGTTGGTTGTGTAGGTCTCAAATTCATAGTCACCAGTGTGTTTTACATCGATGGTATATTTCACCCATTCTCCTTGTCCGATGTAACCCAAGCTATAGTAACTGTCATCCAAATTATCTTCGTTGGTGTAACCTATATCAACATAATCGTCTTGACGAACACCGCTCATTCCTGCGTGTCCACTATTACATGGAACTGGTGAGCACTCTACCCAATCCTCGTCAAAGTCGTAGTATGCATTGTTGTTTCCTCCCTTGTCGAATTTGTCTAATTCCAAGTAGAAATCGTTCACACCATCAAACACTTGTGCGCCATCGTATGCGGATGATTCGCAGTATTTGAAATTATCACCTTTTCTTAATTGTTCTCTGATGTAATTACCAGCCTGTGACCAGCTTTTATTACCATATCCATTGTTAGTGAATGTACCAGATGATTCACCTTTATCGGACCAGCTCCAGTTAGCCCAACTGATGATTTGACCTCCAAGGTTCTTACCGTTACATACAGACAACAATTTGTCTGCACTTTTTGTGTCGCAACCGCTATCTCCTGTGTGGCTGGAGAGACCCCACTCTGTTACGAACAAAGGAATGAAAGCTGACGCAGAACTCAACAATCCTAAGTATCTCTCTTGGTCAGCAGCATAATAGTGGAAACTGTACATTACGTTTAATCCCATCTCATCAATTGGATCCAAGAATGGAAATACTACAGCTTGGTCCCATTGAGGAGTACCTACCAATACGATAGCATCAGGGTCTCCACTTTTGATGATAGGAAGGATTTGTTGACAGTACTCTTTTATCCAAGCCCATACATGATCTCTTCCTAGTTCATAAGGGTCACCTTCGATATTGTAGTTTGGCTCGTTACAAAGTTCATACAAAACGTGGTTGTATCCTTTTTGACGAACATGGCTAGTAATGTTTTGGAAGAAACTTTTTGCTTGTCCTACCATATCCATCGGATTTCCTTTGGATCCATCTCCTTCACGATCTCTTAGTACGTGCCAATCGACAATACAATACAAACCTTGGCTTGCACAAAAATCGATACAGTTCTTAACCCAACCTTCGTTTATGCCTTCACCTTCATTAATATACATGGCAATACGTGCCATATTAGCACCTTCCTGCTTCATGGCTGCGAAATCACCTTCATCGTCATAACAGCCTTTAAACCATGAACCATGAGTACTCCATCCTCTCAACTGGATGGGTTTCCCACTTTCCGTACACAATTGGTTACCTACCAATTTTAGCCCTTCCAACGCATTTGCAGAAAAAGCAAACGCCAATAAAAGGGAAACTAATGTAAAAAGTTTTTTCATTTGATATTATATTTAATGTTTAATAAATTTATTCTACCTAATAGGAGAAACAAAATTCATGCCAAATTTAAAAATTAAAAGTACCACTAGCTTATTCACAGAATCGCCAACATTAACATCTACCATAGACAAAAGAAGGATGTTCCAGTGCTTATATGCCATACTTTGCAAAGCTTCTTATTTTAGGAATAGAATCGCACAATCAATAACACTCTTTTCTGTCTATAATTCACAAAGTTATACAAATGAAATGGAAATCACAAAAAAAATGGAAGATTTAACAAAAAAGAGGGGGGATAAGAATTGGTGGTGAATGGCATAAATGGTGATTATGGTTGTAGGGAGGACAGTCGAAAAAATCCCATAAATAAAACGACCCGCACATTTGAGCATCGTTGAGAGGCTTGGCGGGTTCTAACGCTACAAAGCGTACTGCTTTTCCCCATTTCACCAACTATTTTAGCGAAATTCCTCCAAAAAACTTCCCATTATCTCGAAGTTTCACTATATTTGAAAAAATATCTAATAACGAAATTTATTATAGATTAGTTTTATGCAATACGGATTTTTCGACGACGAAAACAAGGAATATGTCGTCACCAAACCAGACACTCCGAAGTCTTGGAGTAACTACTTGGGTGATACTCGCTACGGCGCCATCATCACCAACAATGCCGGAGGTTATTCTTTCTTCCGTTCTTCAGTTCAAGGATGCTTCCTAAGAATCAAGTTCAACAACGTGCCACTGGACCAACCTGGTCGCTACATCTACTTGCACGACTGCGAGTCGAAAGACTTCTGGTCCGGCTCTTGGCAACCTGTAGGCAAACCGCTCGATAAATACAAGAGCGAGTGCCGCCACGGTTCCGCTTATACGAAGATCTCTTCCGAGTATAGCGATATCAAGACCGAGACTCTCTACTTCGTGCCTAAGGGTCAGGAGTTCGAGGTGTGGCACGTGAAGGTGACCAACCTTGGCAAGAAGGCTCGTAAGCTTCGCGCTTTCACCTACGCAGAGTTCGCTTCCAACTGGAACATGAACGACGATAGCAACAACTTGCAATATACGCAGTACATCGTGAAGACCGCCTACAAGAACGGTTTCATCGATCATGGTAACAACCTCTATATGCCTGAGGAGCCTGAGAACTTCCAAAACAAAGACCAGGCTCGCCACTCCTTCATCGGTGTAGTGGGTCAGAAGGTGACGGGTTACGATAGCGACCGTGATAAGTTCATCGGTCCTTACCATACTTACGCTAATCCGCTCTCAGTGGTCAACGGTCAGTGCGGTAACACAGTGACAGAGGGTGACAACGGTTGCGGTACGTTGCAGGTGGATTTGGATCTTGCGGCTGGCGAGACAAAAGAGTTCACCGTTGTCCTTGGTATCGGTAAGGCTTGGGTAGAGGGTAAGAAGGCCGCTAAGATGGTGGCTACTCCTGCTAAGGTTCAGGCTGAGTTCGACAAGGTGGTGAAATACTGGCATGGACGTATCGAGGGACTCTCAGCAAAGACTCCAGACGCTGCGTTCAACAGCATGATCAATATGTGGAACCCATTCAACAACCTCATCACCTACGCATGGAGCCGTGCGGCTTCTTTGATCTATCGTGGTGAGCGTGACGGTATGGGTTATCGTGATACGATCCAAGATATGTTGGGTGTGATCCACAACATTCCTGAAGAGGTGGTAGAACGCCTTGAGTTGATGTTGACGGGTCAGAACTCCAACGGTGGTGCGATGCCAGTTGTAAAACCATTTGCCCACAATCCAGGACATGAGGCTCCAACACCAGAGAACGAGTTCCGTTCAGATGACTGTATGTGGCTTTTCAACACGGTGCCAACCTATGTGAAGGAGTTGGGTAACATCGATTACTATAATAAAGTATTGCCTTACTCAGATAAGGGTGAGGGTACGGTACTCGACCACTTGAAACGTGCCATCCAATTCAACCTCGACCGTCGTGGTAAGAACAATCTGCCTTGCGGTTTGAAGGCAGACTGGAACGACTGCTTGGTATTGGGTGCGAAGGGTGAGACTGTCTTCGTAGCTATGCAGTTGCGTTATGCGTTGACTGTTTACATCGATATCTGTACTCGTCTCAACAAGGCTGATGAGGTGAAGTGGGCACAGGGTCACTTGACTCAGCTGACCAAAGACATCGACAAGGCAGCTTGGGATGGCGAATGGTACGTGCGTGCCATCAAGGAAGATGGTTACGTGTTCGGTACGAAGAAGGATCCAAACAACGAGGGTACCATCTGGTTGAACCCTAACTCATGGTCAGTCATCTCTGGTCAGGCCACAGGCGAGCGTGCCGAGACGGTCATGAACAGTATCGAGAAGCGTTTGGCCATCAAGTACGGTTTGGTGCTCTGCGATCCTCCGTATGAGAAGACTGAGGCATCTGTAATCAAGGCACCTTTGTTCATCAAGGGTATGAAGGAGAATGCAGCCGTATTCCAG
Organism: uncultured Bacteroidales bacterium; assembly: GCA_902784425.1. Taxonomy (GTDB): domain Bacteria; phylum Bacteroidota; class Bacteroidia; order Bacteroidales; family Paludibacteraceae; genus UBA1181. The sequence continues at coordinate 4,244 of CACZUS010000018.1, read as the reverse complement.
CACACGCAAGGATGGGGTATCATGGCGGATTGTATCTTAGGACACGGTAAGCGTGCTTTCAAGAACTACAAGAACTACTTGCCAGCAGCCTACAACGAGCGTGCCGAGGTACGTCAGATCGAGCCTTACGTATATGCGCAGACGACCTGCTCTACCTACAACATGCGTGCGGGACAAAGCCGTTGTCCATGGTTGAGTGGTACAGCCTCTTGGGCATACTTCACAGCGGCTCAATACATCTTGGGTATCCGTCCAGACTACGATGGACTGTTGATCGACCCATGTATTCCAGGTTGGAAGGGCTTCACAGCCACCCGTCGTTTCCGTGGCAAGACGGTCAACATCACCGTTAAGAACCCTAAGAGGGTGGAGAAGGGTGTTGTTTCCGTCACTTTGAATGGAAAGGCCATCGAAGGCAACGTCGTTCCATTCAGCAAGATGAAGAATGTGAACGAGGTGGTGGTGACGATGGGATGAGACTGAGTTAAGAATTAAGAATTAAGAGTTAAGAGTTAAGAGTTTTAGTTCTTGATGGATATGATAAGGGGAGCAAGGAGGATGGACTTCTTGCTCCTTATTCGTTTATTTTATATCTTTGTAGTTATTAACGTGATAAGGTTAAGAAAGATATGGAAAGAACTTCAGAAGTTTTTCGTTTTGTCAATCATAAAAAATCAAGATTCTTGTTTGGTACATACAGAATCGAAAAGAACCAGTTGGATTGGATAATTGGTAAAAATCCGATGCGGTTTGAAAAAATGTATAACATAAGATATAACGAAAACCTTTTTGAAATGCGTAATGGAGGAGTGCTGTCTGACTCTCTCCCCGATTACATTATTCTTTATAATCATAAGAATCCATCTGAAGGTTGTCATTTGTTTCCATGTGTATCATCTTCAAAAAAAAGCGAGGAGGAAATGAAGGTCTTGCAATATCCGCAACCACAAGGCAACTATATTGTATATTTACTGGGAGATGAAATCGTAACAGAATATGTTGACATTGAACCTCTTCTTCAAACAATTAGTGATAATTGCAATAGTATTCCTAACATGCCAGTTGTTTTGACGGGTGATAGTGTTTTGCCATATGTGAATCATCAAAAATATGTTCAGCCATTTCAACAAGAGGGGAAAGACAAGGTGTTGCGTTTTATTGATTTGTTTGCTGGGATTGGAGGAATACGTATGGGGTTTGAAAATGTATTCGGAGAAAATGGGAAAACAGTTTTTGTTTCAGAATGGGACATTCCTGCTCAAAAAACCTATAAAGCGAATTTTAAAGATAATTTTGAGATAGCTGGGGATATTACAGTAATAAAGGAAGAATCTATTCCAAAGTTTGATATATGTTTGGCGGGATTCCCTTGTCAAGCATTTTCGATGGCGGGTAAGCATCAGGGATTTAAAGATGATTATAAAGGTCGTTGTAGGGGGACATTATTTCTTGATGTTGCACGAATTTGTGATTATCATAAGCCTAAAGTTATATTTTGTGAAAATGTGAAAGGTCTTACAATTCATGATAAGGGTAAAACCTTTAAAATAATAAAGGAAACTTTTGAAAATTTGGGGTATAAGGTGTTCGCTAAAATTTTAAATAGCAAAGATTTTGGTGTTCCGCAACAAAGAGAACGAATCTATATTGTATGTTTTAGAAACGACATTGCACCAAAATCATTTGTTTTTCCAGAAGGATCAAAAACATCTGTATGCATTCGTGATATTATGGATGATGCACCTATCCCGTCAAAGTATTATTTGAGTGACACCTACGTAAATACGTTAAAGGCTCATAGGGCAAGACATGAGGCTGCAGGTCACGGATTTGGTTATGTTATACGTCCTTTAGACGGTTTGTCTGGAACAATTGTATGTGGTGGCATGGGACGGGAAACAAATCTGATTATAGACCAAAGAGAGCATTCATTAGTTCCAACGACTCACATAAAAGGGAAAATAAACGAAGAAGGTATTAGAAAAATGACGCCAAGAGAATGGGCTCGTTTACAAGGATTCCCAGACAACTTTATTTTACCTTTATCTGATGTCCATTTGTACAAACAGTTTGGCAATAGCGTTACGGTTCCTGTTATAGAGGCTATTGCAAAGCAAATTTATAAAGTATTAAATAATTAAGTTTATGGCAAATATTGGTGAATGGAGCGAACTATATGCTTTGTTTCAAATATTAGGAGAAGGAAAGATTCATGCTGGAGATGCTCAATTGAATAAATTGTCAGCTTATTACCCCGTCCTTCATGCTTTGAGAAATGATATTGTTAATGATTATGAAGTTGATTCCCAAAGGAATGTAATTATTACTCATGGAGAAATAAGCAAGACAATTCCTATGAAAGTTTTTTTGGATGAAGCAACATCATTATTGTCTCATCTACAATCTGAGAAAGGAAGAAGTTTTAATATTCCATCAACACAGGCTTTTATGAAAGAAATAGGATGTTCAAAAATAAAAGCCCCGGCGACTAATAAGGCAGATGTCGAATTGGTTATTCATGACCCAATTACAAGCATGATTAACCAACTTGGCTTCTCAATCAAATCACAATTAGGAAGTTCGTCCACTCTCCTTAATGCATCTAAGGCGACAAATTTTGTTTATAAAATCATTGGTGAGATGAACACAGATCAAATGAAGGAAATAAATAATATTCCTGAACATATGGATCGGGTTGCTGCTATTTTTAATTCAGGACATTCTTTGAAGTATGATTGTATGGCTAACACAGAGTTTTATGCAAATTTATTGTTTATTGCATCTGATCTTCCTCAGATAATAGCAGAATGTTTGGTTGAAGACTCTTTGACAAGTGGTGGCGATTTAAGTAAAATATTGGGTAGTGTTGCGAAAAGAAATCCTTGTGGTTATCCAACATCAAACTATATGGCTATTTATGAGAATAGAGTAAAACAATTGCTGATATCATCAGCTTTAGGAATGATGCCAAGTAAGCCGTGGAATGGTTATTATACTGCGCCAGGAGGATATATAATTGTTAAAACTAATGGAGACGTGGTTTGTTATCATTTTTACAATAGAAATTTGTTGGAGGACTATCTGTTTTTTAACACTAAATTTGAGAGAGGTGGACGACACAAACATGATTTCGGTGAAATATATCAAGTCAATAATGATTTCTATTTTAAACTGAATCTACAAATCAGATTTTTAGTATAATCATAAAGAGTTGAATATCCTTTTGAGGCAGAATATTGTTCATAAATAACCGAAGAAATAATTTGTAAAAAATGCACTGATATGGTGATATTTGATTACTCAAATAATCGTATTAGATTTAACGGGCGATCTTTCCCATATAAAATTATAGAAGATGGTTCGGAGAATATTTGTATCATAAGTACTGTGGATTTAGAATCACAACTATTAGATGACAATTGGAACTATGTTTCAGATGTTGCTCAATGGATTGATGAGCAAATAACATATTTTGTGGAGACGGAGAAAGACCTTTTGCGTTCTTCAGAGGATTTATTAGAGGAAATATATGGTTAATAATGATAAGGAAGAAAGGAGGATTGAGGCTTCTTGCTCCTTAATGTAATATGATTAAATAAAGTGCAAATGTGCTTGACAATCAACGAGCTGAGTACGGAAAGCAAATTGTCGCGACAGTATCACGACAATTGCAAGAAGAATATGGAGCAAAGTCGCACCAATGGTGCGACAATTTGAATGGACTCATTTCCTGATAGTTATGATATACTATAAGGAAAATGTGTTTTTGCAAAAACATTAAAAAGAATCATTAACAGCCCAAAACTAATCCAACATGAGAAACGATTTAATTATGATAGTGGCGACTGTTGTCGTGGCAGGAATGTTGTACATGATTTCCCAAAAGAAGACTCCAGCTGCATCCAACGAGACCACAGAATCCCCGATAGATAATATGCGTTCTTCCCTCGACTCCGCTTATGCTTTTCAGGGCGATATATGGGAGCAGGAAGACAGAATCATCCAATATCACATCTACAATGCGCTTTGTGAAAAAAGCAATTATGGGGAGGAGTTCTCCAAACTCAATGAGTATGAGAAAGTTTTTCTTGTGATGGATAAACTGGATATGGAGGTGAACAACGGTGGGTTCGACCAGTTTTTCGACAATACAGACGGTCATTACAATGATATTCTTGTCTCGTCAGCCGAGGCGATCAAAGCCTATGATATCGCGAAGATATGCAGAAAGGCATTGGCGATTT
>CACZUS010000017.1 GCA_902784425.1 uncultured Bacteroidales bacterium | reverse complement strand
ACGGGCGTGCGTCTCTACGACATATATTTCAAGAATGTTTTTTGACCAATTGTCTAACCCTCTCGATTGGGACATTCATAATTTCCGCCACCTCCTCTATCGTCTTACCCGACAGGAGCAAACTATTCGTTAGTCTCACTAAAGTCTCCTTTTGTTCATGTAACTCTTTACTCTGACTGGCGATTTGTTCGTTCTGATTAGCAATTCGTTCTTTCTGAATGGCAATTTCTCTCTCTTTCAACTCAATTTCCTGTTCTTTCTCATCCATCGCCACTTGATAGATATCCTCTATGTCCATACCATCAATGATATCCTGATCAGCTTGCGCACGCAACAAACGGCGGAATACATATTTATGATCACCGACATATTTAGATTCATCCACCCGCAACTGGTGGTTGGACTGCCACATATAAGACTGATCGAACAAAGTGAGTAGTTTATCCAAGCGGCTTTTCACTTTCGTTTTAGGTATTTTGGGTATCTGAACAACGATCATGTCATGAACCAACTCGTTCACAAAATCCACCTCTTTCACCTCTTTTCCAACGGGTTTTCCGTACTGATCATACATTTTTGGATAGACATACGTAACCGCATTGTCCAAGCCCTCCACCTCGTGACCCAACAAATAAATGGAGACAATGTGAAGTTGTTTCTCCTTAAGAGGTTTGTCTGAAATGATGATTCGATTGTCTGACGAACTATATTGAGTCGCCAAATAATTTCTGAAACGAATGATTTCTGACGTGAGCCATGATTTCTGCATTTCGATGTTAACATTCTCCACGTTTCCGTTCGCATCACGAACCTTGGCTCCAAAGTCTATTCGAAGAACTGAGATATAACCATCCATAGGTTGAGTTTTTTCATTGTTCTTCATGTCAACTTCCAAAACGTCACGTTGCAACAAATCGGACAGAATTACTTTCGCTACTCTCTGATCTTCCATAAGGTATTTGAAGACAGAGTCGTAAATAGGGTTTGCAATTAATGTTGCCATAATTATTTGATTTTATTGTAGATTTTTAATGCCCCAAATATACAAAAAATTCACATACGAAAAGAGGACGTATCATTTTTGAACTGAACCCCGAAAGTTTTTTTTGTCCAACTTTCGGGGTTCAGTTCATTTTTGATACACCCTCTTCCATTAGAGTATATGATAAGTCAGTCACAATGGAGACGTACAGTCGTGCATCACAATAGCTTCAACCTATTCATCGCCTCTTCCAATGTCTTTCGTGGACAGGCAACATTAATGCGTTGAAAGCCTTCTCCTGTTCTTCCAAATATTTTCCCACTGTCAAGCCACAACTTAGATTTATGGATTATTCTATTGTCAAGTTCATCCACCGACAACCCTAATTTTCGGAAATCCAGCCAAACAAGGTAGGTGGCCTCATGATTAATCATTTTAACGCCAGGAAGATTTGAATCCACAAACTGCTTCACGTATTCAACGTTCTTCTTTATATAATCAAATACAGCGTTAAACCATACATCACCATTCTTGTAAGCGGCAATGGTGCTGACATACCCCATGACGCTTACTTCGCTGTATCCTGAAACTTTATATTCATGGATGAATTTCCGTCTGATGGTCGGATCCTTGATGATGATATTCGCCAACTGCAATCCTGCAAGATTAAACGTCTTAGAGGGTGAGGTAAAGGTGATGGTGATCTTTTCCAGTTCTGGACTGAGGCTTGCAAATATATGATGTTTCCCAACAAATGTGAAATCAGCATGTATCTCATCACTCAAAACACGTACTTTGTGTTTCAAACAAATCTCACCAAGCCTCAACAACTCTTCCCTACTCCATACTCTTGACACTGGATTATGCGGGTTACATAACAAAAACAGTTTCACATGATTATCGATGATCTTCTGTTCAAAATCTTCAAAATCAATAAAATATCTATTCTCTTTTTCATTATATATCAATGTGTTATCAACCACTTTTCGCCCATTGTATGTAACAACTTCTGAAAAAGGATAATAAACCGGACTTTGAATTAAAACCGCATCTCCTTCTATCGTCAAAGCTCTGACGGCTGTAGCTATCGCGAATACAACTCCGGGTGTCTTTATCAATTCTCTTTCGACAAATTCATAATTGTATTTTTTCTGGAAATACTCCCTCACTGTATTATTATAATCCGATAATGCCTCACTGTACCCGAAAATTCCATGATTGACAGCCTCAATCAAGGCTTCCTGCACATAGCTTGATGTCTTGAAATCCATATCGGCTATCCAAAGTGGCAAGACATCAGCTGGCATACCTAATCGCTCCGCAAAGTCATACTTTATAGACATTGTGTTGCGACGTTCAATGACGGTATCAAAGTCTAGGTTTTTTTCACTCATATATAATACTTATTTGCATACATCAATTGAAGCGTTGTACTGCCACCGTGTAAATATCTTCAATCAAACGGATACCACCCGTGTAGCCTACATAGAAATCATCGAAGACCACCTTGTCCAGCACAGGCCATGAGATGTTCAAGAAGTTACCTTTGAGTTTCTCTGTCAACTCCTTTTCGTAGTAACCACCCAACACTAATGGATAGCCATGGTAGTCATGACTTTTTATCTCCTCATGGATTTTGAAGCCATCGGTTTCGAAAGCCACATCTGCCTTTATGCCATAGTTGAGGTTTTGGAACTCTGCTGAGATTAGTTCCTGATACTCTTTAGGCGTATCATCCGTGATGAATTGCTTGGCAGGAACTAATCCTAAATCATTCACCAAGAACTTTGTGATTCCTAATGCGTATTGAGCATCTGCCACCACAGAAAATTGCTTGTTGATCACACGGTTCTCCAAGAACAGATCTGCATAGCGGGAAATCAGGTAATAGAAATAATCCTCATGTTTCTTGATAACCTCTTCTACCTTTGTCTCATCTACATGGGCGAATTTACCCACCTCACGCAAGAACTTGCTTGTCTCGGTGGCACCAATCGGTAACACTGGGTAGTGTAGGTATGGAATACCCAATCGTTTCTCCATCGTCTTCATGTTCTTCAGACCCACCCATGGAGAAACCAGCAGATTTAACTCTGCTTCAGGTATCTTATTAATATTCTCAATGCCACGTTGGTAACCAAAGATCGTGTTAGGGGTCAAGCCGATCTCCCTCAAAAGGTTCTCTAACTCACGAATATTACCGAGCCAGAAGAGGTCTTGGTAGGGCACATCCGCCCATATATTCACCAGGCCTTTCTGTTTCTTGTCCGACTTCTTGAGGTATTGGGTGACAATCGCCTCCACCACCTGCTCATGGCCTTTATAGTTATTGCCTTTGAAACCAGCCGTAGGAGCGAAAACCACAGGCTTGTCAGCATCTGCGAATTTAGACACCACCTCAGCGGCATCATCACCTACGATCTCAGGAATACAGCCAGTCAAGACCACATAGAGGTCTGCATCTATCACCTTCAGCGCATTGGCGATGGTCGTCTCCAGTTTCTTCACACCACCAAAGACCACATCCTTCTCGTTGATGGATGTACAAGGGAAGATCTGTGGGGAGAGATACCCCGAACTACCCGTAGTATCAGAAAGTTTTTGTGCACAGCCCGGACCTGAATGGAGCACGGGGCAAGCACGGTCTATCGCCTGAACGGTCTGCATTGCCGCCAAAGCACATTTATATCGTTGTTTGTCAAGTATCTTTGCCATTATTTTGCCTCCTCAAAAAATTTATCAACTTTTTGTTCATACCACCATTGCGTATAAGGAAGTTTGGAACGTTTGGCCAAATTCGCTTCAAAACTGCGATTTCGAATCGTATCGAGAATTGTGTTCGCAAACTCCAACGTGTGTTTATATCCAAAAATCATGTACTCATCTGCCACGTAAATAGCTGGTGTTCCATTCTTGATTGCCCAAACGGTGGAGCCTGGGTGACGAGAAAGGTACATGTCTGGCTTATACTTATTGAGGATGTTCATCACCTCATAGTTCTGTTGGTCGGCCACCGATGTTTCAAAATCTATGTTGTTATCCAACAGATACTTCATAGACGGTGGAACGTCCCCATTCTCATATTTCTTGTCATAATGCCAAGCCAATGCCCATACCACCTTGATGCCGAGTTCATTCAGCACTCTGGATACTTCGAAGGTATAACCAGGTCCCATGCCCAAGACAGCCGTCAAACCTATCAATTCCTTCTTCACCTCCTCGATCTTAGGAAGGTAGATGGCTCGTTGTTCTTGAATATAAGCTTCTATTTTATCCTCTCGGTGAGTAACCTTTCCGATCTCGCGCAACCATGTCTCAAAGCCTGTGATACCACATTGATTGATACTGCGCACGTATGGCACCCCATATTTCTCTTCCAAGGCGTTGCCCAAGTAATTGCCCAACGTACCACAGATACAAGTAGTGGCCAAACTCTCCGACAAGTGTGAAAGTTCCTCTACCGTTGAGTTACAATAAAGAAAGACAGGGTCGAGGTCGAATTGTTTGAACATCTCGATGATCTCAGGACGAGCCGACTCAAAGAAGTTCTTGAAGTTGATCTTGTTGGTCTTAACACCCGGACGAGGCTTCTGTACGATAGACTGCATCACCGCATGATCGGATATATCAAAACCTGTCGCCCATATCTTCGATTTGAAGCCTTCACAGTGGACAGCCACGACAGGCACTTCGATCTCTGACTTCACATCATCCACGATGCTGTCAATATCCTCACCGATGATACCCGTAGCACAAGAACTAGAGACAAAAATCGCTTTTGGATGATAACGACGGTTGGTCTCCAAAATGATCTTGCGAAGACTTTCCGTGGAACCAAAGATGGTATCTTTCTCGTTCATATCCGTACCGACATACACCGTATCGGAAGTGACACCACGTTTCTTCGCCATCACCTTCGACATATAGTAGCTGTTGGAACTAGTTACCGAACAGCCAGAAGGACCGTGGTGAATGACCGCCACATCACGAATACCCGCCAACTGACTCAAGCCACAGAGCGAGAGGCAAGTACTGGATTGAGAGAAACATCGTGCGCATCCTTTCAGCGTGCCACATTCCGACTTCTCCGCCAAATCTTTTAAAGAACCAATGTACCCCGTGATAGAACCGATACGGTTCTCACGGACCGCCACATTGGAGTTGTTTAAGTTTATAGTCATAGTATTACGTTATTTTTCTTGTTATATGATGCAAAGATAATACAAAAAACACTACAACCTACCATTTTAATAGGTTATTTTAATAAATTATGTATTATTTTTTATAATGCAATATATATCAATCAGTTATAAAATAACCTTTAAGAAATTAATTCACCCAAAAGTCATCTATATAATACTTCTACAAGACCTTATCCATGAAATATACAATCTGTTTACGCCACCATGCCCAATCATGAGCAGAATCGGTTCCCCAATAATCGAACCAGGCAGGAATACCTTTCTCTGCAAGGACGGTATCCAACTCGCGAGTACCAGCCAACAATTCATCTTCCCATGCACCCTGTCCCACGCAACAGATAATGCGGCTTTCTCGGTAGAGCTGGTTATAGTAATGATCAGGCGGAAGATTACGCAAGAAGTGAACGGGAGAATTATTATAGACCAAATCATCGAAATAGTCATGAAAAAAATACTGGGCATTGAAGAGTCCGCTGAGTGAAATCATCACATCAAACAGATCTGGGCGGCGAAAGAAGAAATTACCACTATGCACGCCTCCCATGCTACAGCCTGTCACCAAAGCTTTGTAGCCAAACGAATTATTAAGTTGCACAGCACGGGCAAAAAGTTCCTCGGTGATATATTTGAACCAGCGCTCCTGTTGTTCAATTCGATAGCGAGGATTACCATTCTCATCGCTCCAAGTCTCCAAATCGATACTGTCAGGAGTGACCAACATCAGTTTCCCTGAGTTAATCCAAGGTTCCAACTCATTCACCATCCCAAAGCTCTCGAAATCATAGAATCTTCCATTCTGAGGTGCGAAGGCGAAGGCCAATTTACCACCCGGTCTTCCATAGGTTTTAAATTCCATATCTCTTCCAAGATAATGGCTATATTCTTTATAATAATTAATCTCCATTCCTAAATAGATAAGTTATTTTGTTGGTGAACAAATTTAATAAACTCCAAAGTTTTTTTCAAATCTGCTGCATACGCTGTGTACATCTGATTACCCATCTGCGGAGCCATCATGTCGGGCATACGTTCGCACATGAGCATCTTGTCTCCGTAACGTTCTATAATCTCCTCATGGCTATGCACATAATCATGGATATCACGTCTTGAAGCAAAGACACAATATTGATGTTGGTTGCTGTCTGGTAAAAGACGTTTGTTGGATGTCACCATATCAGCCCATATCTGATAAACATCCGTGCTGTGAGCCCAATTCATCATATCTGGAGTGTACCCCCCTGCAGGTCGCATATTGACCTCCAATCCAACGAAACTACCCTTTTTGCCAAGTCCAGGTTTGTCTGCAGATAGTCGGAAGAACTCCAAATGCACGAAACGGTTCTGCACCTCGAAAGCCTTCACAGCCGCACGACCCAATCGACGAAGTCCCGCTGGCAAATCAGAGGCTGTATAGTACATCAAATCCAATTGATATTTGACGATGTCCGCTACAGAAGGAGGCCAAACTGTCATACTCTCGAAGAGAGGATTGCCCTCATTATCCACAATAGCATCATAAGAGCAGATGTCTCCCGTCACGAACTCTTCAATGACGTATGGGAAATCGGGCTTTCGATTGAAAAAATCTTGTAACTCCTCATCATTCGTAATCTTGAACGTATCAGTGGCGCCAACCCCTATCTCAGGTTTTGCGAAGACCGGATACCCTGTAAGTTTTACAAATTCCTGAGCTTTCTTTATCGTCGTGACATGCTGGATGCGTGCCACAGGCACACCTGCCTTACGATAAAACTCCTTCATCTGATATTTACTTTTGTAGTTGGCAATTTTATCAGATTTTATGCCTGTATTGATATTAAAATCAGTACGAAGACGAGCATCCTGTTCTAGCCAAAACTCATTGTTGGATTCAATCCAATCGATTTTGCCATATTTGAACGAGAAAAAAGCCACAGCCTTAAACACCTGGTCATAGTCCTGTAAGGAATCCACCTTATAGTATTCGGTCAGTGAATTCTTCAGATTTATGTTCAGCGCATCATACGAAGAGTCGCCAATGCCTAATACATTAACACCATTTTGTTTAAGTCTGTCGCAAAAATTCCAATAGGTATATGGAAAATTTGGTGATATAAAAATAAAATTCATTTTCTCCTCAAATAAAAAAAAACAAACTACCTAAAGACAAAGAACCTTTAGGTAGAAAAAGATATATTATTCTGCTTGAAATAAATGCGTTGACAAGTATCTCAATCCAGTGTCTGGCAGAAGGACAACGATATTCTTTCCTTTGAACTCCTCACGCTGAGCCAGTTGAGTAGCGGCATAGAGGGCAGCACCAGAAGAAGCGCCCACCAACACACCATCCTTTTTCGCCAAAAGACGAGCTGCCTCGTATGCTTGATCCGTGTGTACCTCAAAATAACCATCATATACCTTACGGTCGAGGTTGGCTGGAATATACTCCTCCTTGGTGTTCTCGAACGGATGCACACCCGTGATCTCCTCTTGGTCAGGACGTTCAGGTGATTGGAAAGAATCTTCTGTAGGCTGTACACCGAAGATCTTTACATTCGGATTCTTCGATTTCAAGAAATTTCCCACGCCTGAAAGTGTACCGCCCGTACCTACGCAAGCCACAAAGGCATCCACCTTTCCGTCGATGTCGTTCCAAATCTCAGGACCCGTTGTATGAAAATGGACATTAGGATTGGCTGGGTTGCGGGTCTGATCAGCGAACCACAGATTCTTTTCTCCTGCAACATGACGTTCCAACGCTTTTACACACTCAATGAAATCAGGACCATTTTTTTCAAAACTTTCAACTATTTCAGGCACTTCAGAAAGTTTAACCGTTTTCCCTCCGAAAGCATGAATTACTTGAAAACGTTCTTTCGACACCTGATCTTGAATATAGACTCTGAAAGGATAACCTTTAGCTGCTGCTATAGCAGCAAGACCTACACCCGTGTTACCACTAGTAAGTTCGATTATGGTGTCTCCTTTCTTTAACTTGCCTTCTTTCTCTGCCGTCTCCACCATGGCAAGGGCTATTCTGTCCTTGACCGATTGATTGGGATTGAAGTACTCCAATTTTGCTATAATGTTAGCCTTAAGGTTTTTTGCTTTACTATACCCATTAAGCTGAAGAAGTGGGGTCTTCCCTACTAATTCTGCGATTGATTGATGAATGTTTGCCATATAATATCCTCCTTTTTTGATTTTACGATGCAAATATAAAACAATTTTTTATTTACATACTACTTTGGTAGGTTATATTCAATAAAATAAAAAGATTTTTTTGTATTGCATTGATTATAATACATTTATAAATACCTATTAATTTAGTAGATTAATACATTTACAATGTATTCGATATTGACACTGTGATTATACGCATGATTATGAATTGATAAAAAAGTAAGTTTGTTAGGAAGGACAAAAAGCCAGATTGATTTTAATATTACAGGTAGGTTCTATGGACTTCTTTTAGAAATCAAACAGACATCGCCCCACCCTCATCGCGGAGCAATGTCTTTCGTTACAATTAACACTATTTGGGTTCTTATGTATTGTTTATAATCGGCCTATTTTTGCGTTTTTTGAGAAGCCTTTTCTCCCAGTGTCTGAATAATCTGTACCAATCCAATAAGCAAAAGCACCGTGATGATCATAACATCGGTCTGGTAACGATAGTAGCCGAACCGAATAGCAAGGTCACCGACGCCACCGCCACCCACAATACCAGCCATAGCCGAATAGCCCACCAGCGTGACCGCCAGAACGGTCAATCCTCGTATCATGCCACTGAATGCACCTGGCAACAAGACATTGGTGACAATCTTGAACCATGTGGCTCCCATGGCTATCGATGCCTCTATCACCCCTTTGTCCACACCATGCAAATTGCCCTCCACCAAACGTGCATAGAAAGCAATGGCGACAATGCCTAACGGCACCGATGCGGCCTCAGGTCCTATGGAGGTGCCCACCACCAACTTTGTGAAAGGCAGCAACAACACCAACAAAATCACAAACGGGGTTGACATAATCACATTCAGTATAAAACTGACCAATAGATTGATAAGTTTATTCTGACATATATTGCGGTCGCTCGTAAGATAAGACAACACGCCAAGCGGTACACCTAACAAAATCGCCAAAGCAAGCGCGATTCCACACATCTCCAATGTTTCACCAAACGCTGGCAACAAGTTACCAACCAGTTCTGAATAATTAGTTTCGTTCATTTATCACCTCCGTTCTATATGTGTTTTTACTCAAATAATCTAAACTCTTTTCTATTTCATCCTGTTCTCCAATCAATTGAACAATCAGAATACCAAATGGTCTGTCATTGATGTACTCAATCTTACCATGCAAAATATTCACATCAACCGCATACTGTTTCACTACGTTGGATACGATGGCATCTTCTGCTTTCTCGCCGTTGTAAACTATTCTCACCAACGGTTTCGAATAATCGTGCGTCAAACGATCCGGAAGGTCGAGGTCGAAGGTGTGCGACAAGAGTGTCTTTGTGAACTCATGCTGTGGGTTCGTAAAGACGTCAAACACATCACCTATTTCAACCACCTCTCCACGATTCATCACCACCACACGCTGGCATATCTTTTTGACCACATCTAATTCGTGAGTGATAAGCACAATGGTGATACCGAACTTGTGGTTTATCTCTTTCAAAAGCTGCAAGACATCATTTGTGGTCTCTGGATCCAAAGCCGACGTGGCTTCGTCGCAAAGCAGGATCTTGGGATTGTTGGCCACAGCGCGGGCAATTCCCACTCGCTGCTTCTGCCCACCACTTAATGTATTCGGATAGACATTCGCCCGTTCGCTCAAACCCACAAGCTTCAACAGTTCTGGCACTCGTTGTTTAATTTCTTCTTTGCTGCGCCCTGCTATCTCCATGGCGAAAGCCACATTCTGTGCCACCGTCTTGGTGCTGACAAGGTTGAATTGCTGAAAAATCATACCGATAGAGTGACGAGCCTTTGCCAGCTCTGCCCCCGACAAACTGCCAATGTCGTTACCATCCACAATTGTCTGTCCGCCAGTAGGAAGCTGTAACTGATTGACCGTACGAAGAAGTGTGCTCTTACCCGCTCCACTGGTGCCCACAATTCCCAAAATTTCTCCATCCTCAACTTCAAAAGAGACATTCTTGACAGCATGCACTATCTGACTCTTCTTATCTTTGAATGAAACACTTACATTGTTAAATTTTATCATCTATACTTCTTACTTTTTATGAGTTATACAAATAGATGCCCGATCCTGTTTGATCGAGCATCTATAAAAGGAATTGAACTATTATCTGTTCTGGATATTCCATTTATCCACATACCATTGTGGACGTTGGAACCTGTCGAACTCATTTTTTGGATCCTCAAAATAGTTCTTGAAATCCTCTGATTCGTATGCCTCCTGCACATCCTTTACGAATTGAGCATCGGCATCTTTCGTGTTTACGACGAACCAGATAAGAAGTTCTGAAGGCAAAGCCTCTCCTACAATGGAGGAAGAGAGTTTCAATCCTGAAGAGATGGCATAGTTGCCAGGGATCACTGCAAGTGTGCTACCATCCAAGGAACGAGGTAACTGGGCTGCTTCCAATGGAACAATCTTAAGTTCGAATGGATTCTCGTCAATATCATTTTCTGTTGCTGTTTTATCATCAACCGTAGATTTTATCGTGAGCAAGCCAATCGAGCGAAGGAAACGCAACGCACGTGCAAGGTTGACTGCATCATTAGGGACTGAAACGATGCCACCTGGCTGTAGTTGTGCTTTCAACTCGTCAAGACTCTTTGCTTTATACTTGTCGGAATATAATCCCAAAGCCGCTGTAGGCACGGAGAAAGTTGCCGTCAAATCAACACCTTTTGTGTCGCAGAAATTTTGTCGATAGAGGGTGTTCTGGTAAATATTGGCATCTATCTCGTTGTTGGCCAAAGCAAGGTTAGGTGTCACCCAATCAGTGAATTCCACCACCTTCACGGTATAACCTTTCTTTTCGAGAGCTGGCTGAATGGTCGCTTTAAAGAGATCGGAATAAGGACCAGGCGAGAAGCCTACTGAAAGTTCTTTTTTACTACTAGTTGATTCCTTTGAGGCATTACCGCAGGAAAACAAGAAAAATGAGGATACAATAAGTAAAACGACTGTAAATAAATTATTCTTTTTCATATGTTTTTAATGTGTTAAATGTTAGACAATAAGTTTTTTATAATGATTAGAAGAAAAATGTTGTAGCGAAAAGTCCTCTGACAGCCGACACATTGTGCGTATCTTTCACCTTTCCGTGATCGGCATAATCTATGGATCCATAGCCAGCCAAATCATAGTCAAGTTCTGCTTGAATGGTCCATTGCTTGTGAGAGAATTTCAACGATGGAGATACTCTGAAGATATGATCGACGTTTTGCCATCTACCAAAGAAGTCGCCGCCAGCCAAGATGTTATCATTAAATCCTAAATTCTTTGAATAACCGACAAACAGGCTTGGTGCCCATGTCTTGCCGTACGAGAGGTTGAGCCAATACGATGTAACTTTCGAAGTGGAATAGGTGCGTCTGCCCGTTTTCTCATCTATTGATTTCACAGCGTAACCTCCTTGCTGGAAATATTCGCTCAAGTTACTGCCGTATAAACCGCCCGTCTTAAGTCCGAATTTTCCTTTTATCACCTGAAAGTAATAACTTAACGCGTATGAATTTACCTTTTCATCTGTCTTATACACGCTACCATCCTCATTAGCGATTTTAGTCGCAGGGCGCAGGCTCTTGAACTCACCAAGGATTCCTGCACTAACTACAGGAGAAGCATAACGCAACTGCAAATGGAACTCTGGTGTTGGATTCTGACGAATATCACTATTCGATGACTCCTCGAGTATCGATTTATGCTCTGTCTGATATACTCCAGCCACAACTAAGTTGAGACGATCAGTTGGCTTGAACGTGTAACGAATCTGGTCACCTCTGTTGAATTGACGGAATGGAATACCAATATGCAATCCAGCCACGTATGGGAACGGAACGTCAGAGAATGGGTTCCAAGCCTTTCCTAAGAGCAATTCACCCTTCTGCCAGCCAAACTTAGCCCATGCCTGTCGCAATCTGACATTGACAGTGTTTCCTCCCGAGAAATCAAATTCCACGTATGCCTTGGAAGTTGCCTTTCCAAGTTTTGGACCATCCAATGTGGCAGTGAATCGAGTAGCCTGCGTGGAAAAGTTCTGTCTCACCACTTCATTCAGGTCATCGCCATTACTGTCATAAACATGGTCTGCAGGGAAGAAGCCAAAAAGACCATCGCAGGCACCTACGATCTCGCGGTTATCCACGTAATATTCAGCACGGAAAAAACCACCCAATCGCACCTTTATTTCATCTCCAAACTTTATGGCTGGTATCAGCTCTTTAGCCGTCTCCGAAGAGATGTCTTGCGTACTCACAGTTGACCCTGTTGATGTTTGTCCCTTAGCAACTGTATCTGAAGGGACCACTTGTGCACTTGTTGTCGCTGCATATAGCGAAAATACTATTAATAACTGATGATATATTTTCATTTTATTCTACTCTGTTAATTGTGTAATTTTTAAAAATTTTGACATACAATTCCCTGGGAGCATATCATATTGACATGCCCTCATCCGCCTAATGGCTGTAATAAAAAGTGATCGAACGGATTTTTTTAATTAAATTTCATTCATCATCTGTTGTCGGTAAGAATTGAATGTAAGCTTGTTGGACTTACTTCGAAATAACTGATGATGAGATATTTATTATTATTGTTTCGCAATGATTCTGTCTCTTTTCTCGTAACTCCAGATTCCCAACGAACGACGATTTCGGGGAAGGTATTTGAGCGGAATAGCTTTTAAACCTATTCTCTTTCGAATCCTGTTATACTCGTCTGAATAGTAGTAATATTCACTCTTCAGTTTAAAGGAATCGCTCCATCGCTCTATCTCCTTCGGATTGTCGCATCCCCAACGGAAGGTGGCGTTGGTGTTCTTTACCGACTCGTGAAGATAGGTTCTCCTGCTCAGATACTTGTTCATGCGTTCCATGTAAATCTCAGCATGTTCAAAATTATCATCAATATTCTTGAAGACCCTCTTCACCTCCTCTTCCGTCAGATACATGGCAACCCCCTCCAAGATGAAGAGGAAATGACCACTGGGATGCTCCTCCTTGATGGTTTTAATCCATCCTTCAGTCGTTATGTTACCTGTAAGGTATCTGTTGTTCAACGATTCAGGCAAGAATTGTCTTCTGAGATTGATGACATCAGGAAAGTCCAATTCATACGCCTGATAACTCTTTTTGATGGAGATACGCTCGACACGTGGATCCAAACCACAAGCAATCAACACCACCACTGCATCGTCATATTTAGCTACAAAGTTTCGTACTGCATCATCGAAATATTTGGTTCTGAATGAAATACACAATTGACATCGTACATCTGTATAAAACCTACTAAAGTTATAATCAACCATCGAAAGAATTGCTTCCGATGTTTTGTCTGTGATAATCGGATTTTCTTCTTTGGATTCCTTTGCTCTCATGTAGAGAGGGATCAAGAGTGTTTCTGAAACATTCTCTTGGAATTCTGGTTTAATCTTTCCCATAACTTTATGTTTTTACAGATAATAAAAATCTCTATTTTCAGCCTAATGCTTGTTTGAAATCTTCAATCAAGTCTTCCGTATTCTCTATACCTGCCGAGATACGAATCAGCGTATCGGAAATACCATTTTTCTCACGCACCTCTTTCGGAACAGAAGCGTGTGTCATGATGGCAGGGATCTCTGCCAAACTTTCCACGCCACCCAAACTCTCAGCCGTAGAGAAGAGTTTCAGCTTGGACAAGAAGTTCTCAGCATCCTCAAGGGTTCCTTCCAACTCAAATGAAAAGACACCTCCGAAACCAGTTGTTTGCGACGCTGCTATATCATGATGTGGATGGTTCTTTAATCCTGGGTAAAGCACACGTTTGATTTTGGGTGAGTTTTGCAGGAACTCGGCTAATGCCAATGCATTCTTCTGGTGCTGCTCCATGCGCACGGCGAGGGTCTTGGCTCCACGCAAGGTCAAGTAACTATCAAAAGGTGATAGAACGGCTCCTACTGCATTCTGATTATAGGCTATCTTTTTATAGAACTCCTCGTTGTTTAGAACAATGGATCCACCCAATGTGTCACTATGTCCTCCAATATATTTTGTTGTACTATAGACCACTACGTCGGCTCCTAAATCCAATGGTTTTTGGAAGTAGGGGGACAAGAAGGTATTGTCCACCACAAGAATGAGTCCGTGTTTCTTGGCGATTTGTGCAATAGCCCGAATATCAGCAATCTTTAGTAACGGGTTGGTGGGCGACTCTATCCAGATCAGTTTAGATTCAGGCTTTATTGCCTTCTCTATATTCTCAGGGACAGTCGCATCGACGTATGAAACCGTTATATTAAAATTCACAAAGACATTACTCAACAGACGTCTCGTTCCTCCATACAGATCATCGAAACCAATCACATGGTCACCTGCCTTCAGGAGGGAGATAATCAACGTAGAAGCGGCTGCCAAGCCCGACGAAAAAGCTAAGCCATATTTAGCACCATCCAACGCTGCCAATTTCTCTTCCAACGCCTTACGGGTAGGGTTCAAACTACGAGTATATTCATATCCTGCTGTGGGACTACCTGCTTTTCGTCTCGCGAAAGTAGTAGCCAAATGTATCGGTACGGCAACATCACCGCTCGCACCTTCTCTGAAATCGGGTTCCTCTCCATTGTGGATGGCCCTTGTTGAAAATCCTAAAGCCATATATAATAAAAATTAAGAGTTAGAATTAAAAATTTTAAATTAAAGGTTGAGAGTTAGGTTTTTCTCCTTCAACCAATTGTCATTAAACATTTTAGAAAGGTATTTATTACCGCTATCACATGCTAACGTAAGCACACGTTTTGGCTCCGTTTGTTCCTGGCAATAACGAAGAGCAGCACTTAAGAGCGTACCTGTGGATGAGCCAGCCAAGATGCCTTCGTCTCTCAGCAAAAGACGGGCGGCGGTGAAACTCTCTTCATCGGTCACTTCGTAGGCTTTCTTCACCAAATCAAAATCCGCCAATTTAGGGATGTAATCCTCTCCGATACCTTCAACGAACCATGAACCTGCATCATTACGTAGTTTCTTTAGGTTGATGTAGTCCGCCAAAACGGAACCTTTCGGATCGGCAAGGATGAACTCGGTCTGCGGACTTACCTTCTTGAAGAATTTGGTCAAACCTGTCAGTGTTCCAGCAGAACCAACACCCACAACAACGGCATCTACTTTATGCTCCAATTGTTCCCAAATCTCAGGACCCGTAGTCAATACATGGGTCTCAGGGTTATCAGGATTCTCAAATTGATTAATGTAGTAGCCTCCCCTCTCGTTAGCAATTCGAGCAGCTAAATCTTGATAATACTCAGGATGTCCCTTACCAACATCGCTACGAGTAATGACCGTCTCCACGCCCAATGCACGAAGGTGATTAATCTTCTCGACGCTCATCTTGTCCGGGATCACCAATAAGAGCTTGTATCCCTTCATTCTGCTTGCCAATGCGAGACCCAATCCAGTGTTTCCAGCCGTAGCCTCCACAATGAGTTGTCCAGGGTGAATCGTTCCACGTCTCTCCGCTTGTTCAATCATATTCAAGCCAGTTCGATCCTTTATGCTACCGCCTGGATTCTGGTTCTCCAGTTTCAGGAAAAGGGAACTCTTGCCCGTGTTCAGTCTTGAGAGTTGAACGATGGGCGTGTTGCCAATTAAGTCTAATACATTATTGTAAATTGCCATGTCTGTTATTGTTTTGCCGATTATAAAATATTGAAGATATAAACACTTAAAAACAAATCATTTGCGTAGTTGTTTTACACTATACGTCAAATAAATGCTTAATTTGAAATCCAGGGTAAGATTAGTAATTGTATTGTGGGGGGGGCCAGCTACCCTAATTAACACACTGGCATAATACATCGGCAACAACATTCGCACATGGAACATTGTCTATACATCATGTAAGGTTCTACAGAAAACAGGAACGCAAAACGGATTGGTGAATTTTCGGCAATTCGTCCACGACCAGCAACAAAGAGCATCTTCGCTGCTGTAACCATATATTTTATGTTATTTAGTCGTGTCATTAACTTGCCTTTTTTATGTTATTTTTTTGAGTAAGGGATGTTGCCTGCAGATTCAGACAACATCCACTTTTATTATTTTCCTCCTACGGAAGCACTATAAATTCTTTCCAAGAACTGCAATGCACCTTTGTAACCGATATGTGAGCGGTTGACGATGAGTGTCTCTGACGATGGCGTTGAAATCTCAAAGAACAAAGCGCCTTTCTTGTTGGCGAGAGTCAACTCCCATGAAGTTCCTAAAATCAATGGTTTACCAGCCGTGAATTCAACACTCTCGATGAGTTTCTCCACTTCGTAACCATCTTCTTCAAAATCAACATCGATGCTCACGCCTTCAGAAATATTGTTTTTGAAGTATTCTGTGATGGCAGGACGAAATTTGGCAGGCGTGTTATCGGTGATAATCACTCGCTTAGGGATAAGTCCGATTTGGTCAGCCAAGAATTTAGAGTAAGCTAGCGCATAAGATGCGTCTGCCGTCACCACAAACTCGCTTGGCATACCGTACCAATACTCTGCGAAGAACTCAGAGAAGTGTTCAAGGTAGTAGTAGTAAATGCTCGATTCCTGTTTGATAAATTCTTCGGACTGTTTCTTATCGATTCCAGCATATTCAACAACTTGGCGAATGAACTTAGTCGTAGCCTCTTCGCCTACTGGAATTTCTGGGATATGCAAGAATGGCTGATCATATTTCTTTTGGAGATGTTCAGCATTTTTCACACCCACCCAAGGAGAAACCACCAAGTTGAACTGCGCCTGAGGAATTCGTTTCCAAGCTTCGACTCCTGGATTTTCAGGACCGAAAAGAACATTCACATCAAAGCCAGCGCCTCGCAATATACGTGCAAGCTCTTGATAATCACCTCTCCAATTCTGGTTGTAATAAGGCGTTTCAAACCAAAGGTTGATAAGACCCTTCTGCTTTTCACCGTCATAGTTTCCAACAAACTGGTCGATAATGGCATCCACGACGACCTCATGACCGTAAAGATTATTTCCTTTAAATCCAGCTGTATTGGCATAGACAATCGGATATCCTGCTTTCTGATATTTACCAACCAAATCAGGAACATTATCTCCAATCAACTCTCCTGTACAACCCGTCAGGACTACGAACAAATCTCCATCATAAATCTTTAATGTTGACTTAATCAGGTTGTCGAGTGTCTTGATACCTCCGAAGACCACATCGTTTTCCGTAGCATTTGAACTTGGCATGTTACCACCTCCAGCGGCAATACTTCCTTGGAATCCATTCTCAAACGTCAACATGGCTGTTGTCTTCAACTGACATCCAGGACTACAATTGGCAATAGGTACAGCTCCTTTGATGGCTACTACGGTATTGGTTGCACCTACCGCACAAGCATATCTAACATCGGATATTACCGAAGGTTTTTTCTTTTGTATTTCGCTCATTTACTTGAATCTTTTTGATGTTTTGGAAAATGAAGAGGCACTAATCCATTTTTCATGCCTCTTCTGTTAAATAAAACTTAGTCGCCGAGTCTCTTTTCGATTTCTTCAAACACATTCTTATCATTTGTCAGTTTGAACGGATCGACCTGACTGAACCACCAGTCGTTGTAAGGCAAGCGAACGTGGCGTTTAAGGACCTTGTTGAACTTCGTACGAGCCAACACACCTTTCAAGATTTCACCCACACGCAAGATACCGTCATAACCGACCGGAATGTGTTCGTCTCCCAAAGCGAATGTAGGTACACCGAGATGACCAGCCACAGAGGCAAGTCCTGGGTGACGAATGATTAAGAAATCTGTTTTAATTCGATTTAAGAGCTGAGGCAACTGGAAGGCACGAGTCTTACTAACTGTATAGTGAGGAATATCACCGTATGTCTCGACCAATTCCTTCAGCGTATCCTGGTTCTTACCAGCACCATCATAAATTGGATCGTGATGGAAGACCAGAGCTGCTTCATTTTTGATGCCCAACTCAGCCAATACACTGATCAATCCATGTGCGTAAGCTGAACCGGTAAGCACCATTCCATATTTTCCTTTGAAATATTCGCGATACTCCGCCAATTTAGGAGCAATACGTTTATGTTCGCTTTCAATGAACTCTTCTACTTCTTTTTCTTTTCCAACCACCTTGGCTATGGCACGCAACCAAGCATCTGTTCCCTTGATACCGTAAGGCTGCGGAGCGTCGATTTGTGGAACACCAAACTGATCTTCCAACGCTGCACCCATGTAACCACCAAGGGTCTCACAAAAGGTAGTGGTGGCAACTGCTTCGGAGGCTTGACGAATCTCTTCGAACGAAGCACAATCCAAAAGGTAGTTTACCCGAAGTCCTAATGGTTTCAAAAGATCAGTAAACCAGTCAGTACCCCAAAGAGCAATGATGTTGATGAGGTCTTTCTGCTTCTTCTTAGGATGCTTATCAACGATCTGTCTCAAGACACCATGGAAAGCAACGTCGAAACCGGTACTCCAGTGTTTGCTTCGGAAGCCCTCGCAGTGCAATGGAATGATAGGTACACCCACTTCTGGTTCCAACTCTTCTGCCACACTGTCGATATCCTCACCCGTGATAGCCGTTGCACATGCCATGGCGATGAAGATAGCTTTCGGATTATAACGCTCTTTGGCAATACGAATGGCCTGTCTTAACTTGGCAGCGCCACCGAACACCATATCTTTTTCTTGTAAGTTTGTGCTAATATTAAGAGTATTCTGTTGTGGTTTGCCGCGACGTGCAAGTCCCATGTGCATAGTAAGATTGAACTTCGCATCCTCACTACTACAACCAATCGGTGCATGGTTAATTAAGACACAATCGGTTAGGTTACCTATCTGACACTGTACGATAGCATTGGAACACATGGTCTCTTGGTTCAACGGGCTCTGCAATTCGCAAAGTCTACAACCTTGTCCGGCACCCTTACAGCCACCATGTTTCTTTATGCTTCGCTCATCATAGGCAGACTGTTCGATCAGCTGCTTTGCCGAGCCATCCCACCCGATGATCGTACCGAGTCGCA
Source organism: uncultured Bacteroidales bacterium (assembly GCA_902784425.1). Classification (GTDB taxonomy): domain Bacteria; phylum Bacteroidota; class Bacteroidia; order Bacteroidales; family Paludibacteraceae; genus UBA1181. Next base: position 21,312 of record CACZUS010000017.1, on the reverse strand, counting down.
ACTCGCGATTCTCGACGGTGGTCATGTTTAAATTGATTCTATTCGCCATATAATAAATTTACTCTTCTTGATTTTTAAAATTCAACTTTCTTTCATCGATCTTGTAGTAGTAAGAGACTATCTTTGACAAGGCTTCTTTGATAGGTAATTCTACATCAAAAACTGAGATGGCTTTTCTCTCGAACTGTTTAAGGATGTTGCGACCTATCTTCTTGCAGACTACACTGCGGCAATCAGAAAGCAACTCCACCGATTCCGATTTTTCTCCGCCACCACAGCCGTTTCGACTGCCACAGCCCGAGTTACATCCAGAATTGCAGCCACTACCATCACCTGGACCCAAACCATTGCCACATCCAGCCTCAACATTTCTTGCATAAGAATACTGTTGTTCCTGTGACACCGGTACATTTCTTGTCTCTATCTTGTAGAAATCAAGACCTTCAACAGAATAAATCTCAAACTGTTGAGCCGACCCAAAATGCAGGTCGATATTTAATCCATCCGATGTGGCAACTGCAATCCTGTACCCCATAACTCTAAACTCTTAACCTTTTAGTTCTCAATTAAATTCTATAGTCGTCTGCATTATCCATCAAACCATACTCGAGCAAAATCTCTTCAAGACGCTCCTGTGTCATCGGCGTAGGAATCACAAAACTCTCGTTTTTGATAACCGCCTCTGCCAGATTACGATATTCTTGTGCCTGGTCTGAATCAGGCTTGTACTCGATCACAGTCTTCTTGTTGATCTCGGCACGTTGAACGATATTGTTACGTGGTACGAAATACAACAATTGAGTTCCTAGTTCATTTGCGAAAGCACGTAGCAAATCCAACTCGCGATCTACATTTCTTGAGTTACATATAATACCACCCAAGCGTACACCACCTGTTCTTGCATAACGTTGAATACCCTTTGCTATATTATTAGCAGCATACAACGCCATCATCTCACCCGAAGCCACAATGTAAATTTCTTTGGCCTTACCTTCGCGTATAGGCATTGCGAAACCACCGCAGACAACGTCGCCCAACACATCATAGAAGACATAATCCAAATCATCGGTGTATGCACCTAAGTTCTCCAACATATTGATGGAAGTGATGATACCACGACCGGCACATCCCACACCTGGTTCTGGTCCACCAGACTCCACACAACGAGTGCCTCCGAAACCAGTACGCATGATTCTGTCCAAGGAGATGTCCTCACCCTCATCACGAATAGTGTCCAGCACTGTTTTTTGAGCCAATCCTCCCAACAATAAACGGGTAGAATCCGCCTTAGGGTCACAGCCCACTACCATCACTTTCTTACCATGTTCAACCAAACCGGCTGTTAAATTCTGAGTGGTCGTTGATTTACCGATACCACCTTTTCCGTAAATTGCTATCTGTCTGATTTCTGCCATTGTGATTATACTGTTTTTATTGCCACACTGGTGGCGGGTGAATAATTAAAATAAATTTTGAATCTCGTTATAAGTATAAATTTTGTTTAAAGCTTCAATCAAGTCGCCCGGCAATGCCATCGCGATGATTCCTTTTTGCGTCAGCAGTGCACTTGCACCCGTTCCGATGCGTGAAGCTGTGATGTATTGACAATCAGAAAAGAGTTCCACTCTCTTCTCCATGTCTTCTCGGGAATGTCCACCATTTTGACACACTGGTGGCGTTGTACGTTTCTCAACATAGATCCACTCTCCATCGAAGAACTGGTAGATGTAAAAATCCGTAGCTCTACCGAAATGAGTATCGACCGTGTATCCATCCGTTGAAGCTGCCGCTACTCGAAAAGCATTGTATTTTTGTTTATCATCCATGTGAGAAAGTATCTGATAATACAAAATCGTCTGAATAAACCTCTTTAGAGAACTCACTTACGCCTGGCACTCCCACCGCATCAGCTCGACAGCGGTTGCAATGACGGAACACATCGATGTACTTCTCTGCACTCTTTCTTGCCTCTTCGATTTGGAAACAGAAAGGAGCTTTCTCGTCTTTGAGTTCATACGTCGGAATCAGCGGAATGATGTTATAGATGGAGGCTCCCAACGAAGAAACCGTCTTCGCTATCGTCTCGATGTGACTACCATTGATTCTTGGTACCAATACTGTATTAACCTTTACGGTGATACCACTCTCTGCCACTTTTCGAATACCATTCAATTGATTTTCGATTAATATCTTGGCACCTTCCAACGCATCGTATTTCTTACCATGATAGATAATAAACTTATTTAGTTTAGCTTCTATTTCAGGATCGATCGCATTGACAGTGACCGTCAGTGAATCAATCTTTGCCTCGATTACTTTGTCCGCCTTCTCGTCGAGTAGCAATCCGTTGGTACTCATACATTTGAGCAATTGAGGGAACTCTTTACCCACGAGACGGAATGTTTCCAAAGCTGTATCGGTCGCTAATGTGTCTCCAGGTCCTGCGATGCCAGCTACTTTGATGTCTGGACATATCTTCAACGCTTTTTTCAGAATGGCTACACTTTCCTCTGGCGTAATCACCTTTGCCGTCACACCCGGACGATGCTCCGTGTCGTTGAGCACGCGACTGCAGAAGCGGCAACCAAGGTTGCACGCAGGGCTGACTGGTAGGTGTATTCTTCCGAGATTACCAGGTTTATTGGCAAAGCACGGATGATTATTTCGTAATTTCTCTTGATTTTCAGTCATAAAAACTCTTTTTTTGAAAATGTATCCCCCTTCCCGAAGGCTTTTTCGCCTTCGGTCATCACGGAAGATATGTCCAAATGTTAACTATTAATTATTTGAGAACAAAGCAGTTGACAAGTATCTGTCACCTGAATCTGGCAAAAGAACCACAATATTCTTTCCTTTGTTCTCCGGACGATTAGCCAATATTGAAGCAGCTTTCAACGCTGCACCAGAAGAAATACCTACCAAGACACCTTCGCTTACTGCAAAGTTTCTTCCCTCTGTAAAGGCATCTTCATTCTCAATAGCGATCACTTCGTCGTAGATTTTAGTATTTAATGTATCAGGCACGAATCCTGCACCGATACCTTGAATCTTATGCGCTCCCGCAGTACCCTTTGACAACACTGGTGAAGTAGCCGGCTCTACAGCCACAATCTTCACATTAGGATTTTTAGACTTCAGAAACTCTCCAACACCAGTCAATGTACCACCGGTACCAACACCTGCTACGAAGATATCTACCTTACCATCTGTTTGATCCCAGATCTCAGGACCTGTCGTTTCACGGTGAACTTTAGGGTTGGCTGGGTTAACAAACTGACCCAAGATAACAGAGCCCTTGATCTCCTTATTGAGTTCATCTGCTTTGGCGATGGCTCCCTTCATTCCCTTTGCACCCTCGGTCAATACGATTTCAGCACCGTAAGCCTTCAAGAGATTTCTACGTTCTACACTCATGGTGTCGGGCAAGGTCAAAATAGCCTTGTAACCTTTAGCAGCAGCAACAGCAGCCAAACCGATACCAGTATTACCAGAAGTAGGTTCAATAATCGTAGCACCCGGTTTCAAAATACCTTTCTTTTCAGCATCTTCAATCATCGCAAGTGCGATACGGTCTTTTACCGAACCAGCAGGATTCAGGTATTCCAACTTTGCCAAAATTGTTGCATTTGACACTCCTGTTTTTTTAGAATAATTGTTGAGTTTTAAAAGTGGTGTATTACCAACCAACTCTAATGAGCTTTCAATAATCTTTGCCATAATTTTATCCTCCCATTAATTTTATTTAACGATGCAAATATAAAACACATTTTTTTATTAACCTACTAATTTGGTGTGTTTTTTATTAAAATTCGTAAAATATTTTTATATCTATCTGAGTGTTAATGTTTTAAAATCATTCTAATTTAGTATGTTATTAGGGGATTATAACAAGAAACAACCCCATATTTTAATCAAAAAATATATATACCTTATTAAATTAAAGGGGATTTTAGTGCAAAAATGGCACGAATATCGTTTCGCACATCATTTTGACGACAAAAATACACAAAAACAACCCTTAAATACTATCCAACAAAAGGAATTTTTACTCCAAAAGAAGAAATTTTAAACTAAAACACTCTTAAATAGTCGATTTTACAGTATTTTTAAATTGTTGATTACCAACAGAATAAAAACAAATTTTAAATTTTTATTTAAATTACCCACCAATATAGTAGGTTTATATATTTATTGTTTGTATATTTGCAACATCGAAATGAAACAAAGGAAATAAAAATAACAATAAAAAAAGGAGGTCGATATGTCAAACAAGAATTACAAATTTGAAACTTTACAAGTACACGTCGGACAAGAACAACCAGACAGTGCAACAGATGCAAGAGCAGTACCTATCTACGCCACTACATCTTATGTGTTTAAAGATGCAAAACAGGCATCAGGTAGATTTGGATTAACAGAGGGAGGAAACATCTACACTCGATTAATGAATCCAACATCTGACATCTTCGAAAAAAGAATTGCAGCATTGGAAGGTGGTGCCGCAGCATTGGCAACAGCCAGTGGATCTTCAGCCATCACATACGCAATTCAAAACATTGCAACAACAGGAGACCACATCGTTTCTGCTTCAAATCTTTATGGTGGAACATTCAACTTGCTATCTCACACATTAAAAGAGCAAGGATTAACAACAACATTTGTCGATCCGACAAACCCAGAGAACTTTGAAAAAGCTATAAAAGAGAATACGAAATTGCTTTATGCAGAGACTTTAGGAAACCCAAATTCAGAGGTGATAGACCTGGCAGCCATTGCCAATATTGCTCACAAACATGGCATTCCATTCATTGTAGATAGCACATTTGCCACTCCATACCTACTTCGTCCGATCGAATATGGTGTTGACATCGTTGTTCACTCTGCTACGAAGTTCATCGGTGGTCATGGTAGTGTAATGGGCGGCGTCATCATTGATGCAGGAAAATTCGACTGGGCACAGAACGACAAGTTCCCAGGATTGTCCAAGCCAAATCCATCTTACCATGGTGTTGTGTTCACACAAGCTGTTGGCAACTTGGCATACATCATCAAGGCTCGTACAACACTCATGAGAGATCAAGGAGCTGCTATATCTCCATTCAACTCATTCTTGTTGATTCAAGGATTAGAGACTCTATCTTTGAGGGTTGAACGCCATGTTGAAAACGCATTGAAGGTAGTAGATTTCTTAAAGAAACACCCTCAAGTAGCGAAAGTAAACCATCCATCCTTAGAGCAAGGAAGAGCAAAAGAATTATACAACAAATATTTCCCTAAGGGAGCTGGTTCCATCTTTACATTCGAAGTAAAAGGTACTGCTGAAGATGCCAAGAAGTTTACTGAAAGTCTTGAACTCTTCTCCTTACTTGCCAATGTAGCCGATGTTAAGTCATTGGTTATCCATCCAGCCAGTACGACACACTCACAATTGTCAGAAGAAGAGTTGTTGAGTGTTGGTATCAAACCGACTACAGTTCGTTTGTCTATCGGTACGGAGCATATCGATGACATTATCGCAGATTTGCAGCACGGTTTTGATAGTATAAAACACTAAAAAAATTATGTTTTAAAAGAAAAAAATCATAAATTACGGCACAAAAAGAATCTATTTTATGTCAAGAATTTATAAAACGGCCGACATGCTGATTGGACATACTCCCCTTCTTGAGTTGTCTCACATAGAAGAGGAGTTCAATCTAGGAGCAAGGTTGGTTGCCAAAGTAGAATATTTTAATCCAGCCGGGAGTGTCAAAGACCGCATCGCCAAAGCTATGCTTGACGATGCGGAATACTCTGGCAAACTAAAGAAAGGAGCCACCATCATCGAGCCCACATCTGGAAACACAGGAATCGGGTTAGCTAGTGTCGCTACCGCAAGAGGGTATAAAATCATCATTGTGATGCCCGAAACAATGAGTGTAGAGAGACGTCAGCTTATGAAAGCCTATGGTGCTGAACTCGTACTGACAGAAGGTGCAAAAGGAATGAAGGGAGCAATTGCCAAAGCAAACGAACTGGCGGAAGAGATACCCAACAGTTTCATACCTGGTCAGTTCGTCAATCCGGCAAATCCTCGAACCCATTTCGAGACAACAGGCCCAGAAATATATGAAGACACAGATGGGGAAGTGGATATCTTCGTTGCCGGTGTAGGGACAGGAGGCACCATTTCAGGGGTAGGGAAATTTCTTAAGAGTAAGAACCCAAATGTAAAAATAGTAGCCGTGGAACCTGCCACTTCTGCCGTTTTATCCACAGGAATCAGCGGTCCGCACAAGATACAAGGCATCGGCGCCGGGTTTGTGCCAGACACATTGGATACAAGCATTTACGATGAGATCATCACAGTGAAAAATGAAGACGCATTTGAAACAGGAAGGCTCATCGGGAAGAAGGAAGGAATCCTTGTAGGCATCTCCTCTGGAGCAGCCACATGGGCGGCCATAGAGTTGGCAAAGAGAAATGAGAACATTGGTAAAAACATTGTGGTTCTCTTACCCGATACAGGTGATCGGTATATGAGTACTCCTCTTTTCGCAAACTAAAGCATGACAGCAAATAATTATTTCAATTCACAACTCACCCCAAGGAACTGTTTCCAAAAGTTCCTTGGGGTGTATCTATAAAATGAGACAGCCATGATGATATCAACACGCGGGAGATATGCACTGAGGGTTTTCATCGACCTCGCAGATCAGTATTCCACCTTTAAAAACGTCAGATTAAAAGACATCTCGGAAAGACAAAAAATTTCTCTTAAATACCTAGAGAATATCATGTCTCTCTTTGTAAAACACAAACTTGTCGAAGGGACACAAGGGAAAGGTGGCGGATATAAACTGACTCGCAAACCTGAAGAATACACAGTAGGTGAGATTCTTCGTCTGACAGAGCTGTCATTGGCGCCTGTCAGTTGTCTTGATTGCGAAGGACCAGAGTGTCCACAAAAGGAGACCTGTCGCACATTACCCATGTGGAGAAACCTAGAAAAAATCATCACAAACTATCTCGATAGTATCACAATAGCCGACCTGCAAAACTCAGAAGAAGGCATGTGGATTTAAACAATGCGTTTCTAAAACGTTTCCCTACATACGTTATAAGCACAAAAAAGACCATCTCATACGAGACGGCCTTTTTCATAGAAGTATGATTTATTACTCTGTAACCTTCAACTTAAATGCGATCTTGTTTTCTTGTCCATCTGTAGCAGAAATCTCTGTTTCTCCCTTAGATTTCAAAGAAACCTTTACCTGAACGTAGTATGAATCTTCATTCTTTGTAACTGAAGATTTTACAGTTGCAACTGCTTCATCAGAACTTTCCCACTTCAATTGTTCCAACAAAGAAGACTCGATAAAAGACAAATCTGTATTATTTTTATACAATCGGAAAGAGAAAGAACTTTCATCCACGCTAATAGAAGCAGACTCCCCATTCTTTAGGTCATTATCAAAAGCAGAAGAGTGGAAAACAACATCTTCAAAAATGTTCATTACCAAGTCGATTCCGCTATTGCTTGAATTACCCTTCTTTTCGTTCCATACTCCGTTATATTGATCAATAGTAAGGAATAATTTAAGTGTTGTGTCTTGGTTACCACAAAGAATTGTTTCCAATGAAGAATTTTTTCTGATATCCAATGTGTCAATCTTGTTTTTAGAACTATTCAAATAAGTTAGAGCGGTATTATTCTCAATATTAAGAGCAGTTAACTTATTATTTCTACAATTCAACTTGGTCAACTTAGTTAACTTAGTCAAATCAATTGAAGTCAACTCATTTTCGCTACAATCCAACTCTTTCAAACCAGTAAAATATTCGATACCATCAAGAGAAGAGACACCGTTATCACTTATATCCATAGTTTCAGCTGCGGCAGCCTCTGCACGAGAGATTCCATCATCACCATCTGTATTGATACTCTTATCAGCGACAAGAGCAGAAAGCAATTTAGCATCTGTAAATTCGATATTGCCATGAGCAATTACCTTACAAGAGTCTTTCAATCCATTTGCAGACTTTACATAGATGTAAGTAGTACCCGTAGTCAATGTTTTTACTTCGCCATTATCAACAGTAGCAATCTTCGTGTCTCCGCTTGACCAAGTAAGTTTCTTGTTCTTTGCATTCTTTGGAGTAACCGTTGCTTCCAACGTAAAATTTTCGCCCACAAAAACATCCTTCTCGTGAATGTTCAACTCAACTTTCGAAACTAAAACTTCAGGATCTTCGTCATCTTCCTTATGACAAGAAACCAAAATCATAGGCAATGCCAACACAGCAGTGGCAGCCATTCCTAACAATCTTTTTTTGTTCATTTTTTATATAGATTAAATTTAATAATTTCAAACACAAAATGTATTGCAATAATTATGCCATTTAGCATAATTCGCAAAGATAACGTCTTTTAAATAAAATCCTCACAAATATTTGAAAAATTTATTTTATAATAATTTTTGGCATAAAAATTGCACGAAATATAATGAGATAGCTATCTCTTTTAGATTTTGACACGTTAGAAAAGATGTTTTTAGATTCAAAACACAACGTTTAATTAAAACAAAAAACAATGTTGACAAATAAAAATTAGCAAAAATGAAGGATAGAATTTTTATCTATCCTTCATTCTATCTATATTTGCAATATGAAATCAAAACTCACTGTCATCGAATTACTTCGCATCATTTTTTGTCTTTTCATCGTGTTGCATCATGCATCAACACTAAAGTTGCACATGCCATTAGGTAACATCGGTGTTGAGTTTTTTTTCATGTTAATGGGATATTTTGCCTTTAAGAATTGTATGGCGAGAACCTCACCGATAGCAGAACCCATGAAATTTTCTGTCAAATACACACTTTCAAGACTATTGCCAGTTGCTCCTTTTGCTGTAGCAGGAACTCTCTTGTCAACACTCGCTTACATAAAAAACATCGGCACAGATTGGTTAAACGTCATTTCATACGACATCCTAGAAATTTTCCAATTGCAGTTGCCTCTAATAAATACTTATAACCCTGATTTAATGACCCTCTTCGGAGATGTTCCTTTGTGGTTCTTATCTGCCATGCTTTTTGCCCTTCCAATCGTCTTGTTTCTTGCCAACCGATATCGCGATCTCTTTTCTCACTACCTAATATGGGTAATCCCTATTATTTTATTGTCCCTATTCATTCAAATCCTGCATTCGCCATTTCCATGGAGCGTTAGTTTGTTTCACATACCTTCCGGAATTTTAAGAGCCATCTCTACATTAATGATGGGATGCACACTATACTACACCTCCGATCGTATAGGAAGATTATACCATAAAGCCAACCACAAGAAACTGATTCATACTTCCTGCATCATCCTGTCTATTATTCTTTTCTCGTATATCACCCTTACAAGTCACGGTGAGATTGATTGCTATTTTGTCCTATTTATCGGGTCCCTTTATCTACTATTAGCCATAGGATTATCAGGAATAGGCATATTCTCTCATCGTTCCAATGGAATCATTGTCAAATTAGCAAAACTGACAATGCCAATCTATTGTTTGCATTGGCCTCTCATCAAAGCATATAGTGCTATAAAAGCAAGTGACAACCTTATTAACCAAATCTTATTAGTCATTCTCTTCTGCATCATGATTTCGCTTGCTTTCTACATTCATCATAGATACACACGCTATTTAGCGCAAAAAAATCGGACAACCACATGAAAAAGACACCCCCCCTATACGAAACATACGGTTATGTACATATCAACTCCGAACTTAGCAAGTATTCTAAATTCTACAACCAAGAACTATTAAGATGAAGTTCTATTTGTTAAACAAAAATATTATTTTTTCGAAGATTTTCTTAGTTTTGCAAATGAGTTTTAAAGCATTCATTTTAAGGACGAAAAACACCTAAATTCGAAATTCAACTAACCAATCATAAACAACTGAAAAACATGGTAAACAAACTTATTTCGCTATTACTTGCTATAGGATTTTCCTCATTCGCTTATGCAGGAAAAGCAGTAATGATAAATGGGGAAAAAGCAGAACGAAGCGACGTATCGTCTATAATCTTTGACGAAGATGAACTCGAATTGGAATATACAGACGGAAGCAAATTCCGACTAGACATCGAAACAGTAGAAATTGATTTTTCCTCTTCTAACAACCTAAATGCAGTTTCGGCAAACACATTCTCAATCAGCACCCTCGTAGAAGACCACATCTTCTTGACCGAACTCGAAATCGGGGCTCAGATACAAATCATACAAACTGATGGGAAAGTATTATACTCGACTGTTGCCGAAAAAACAGAACTGACTATACCGACAAACGAAATGGCACCAGCCCCTTATCTCATTAAAATAGGGAACCAAATCGTGAAAATCATAAAAAAATAACCTTCAATACCAGACACACATGAAAAGACTTATTCTTTTTGCATTAGCGATATGTACGATTACACTTAATGCACAAAATATAATCGAGGTGACAATGGGCGACGGTTCAACACAGACCTACCCAACTTCCTCTATCGAAAACATTCACTTCGGACAAGGAAACGACTTCATCATCACCACAGAAGATGGAAAGACCATAGCATTCGACGGAAACGCAAGCAACATCAAGTTCAAAAAGAACCACGCTATCGACGGCACATCCGTACAAACCATAACACAAAGCCTCGGACTGGGATGGAATCTGGGCAACAACTTGGATGCCCAAAATAACGGATATGCAAGTGAAACAGCATGGGGAAACCACATTGCAACATTAAAAACATTCCAAGCGGTAAAAGCTGCTGGATTCTCTTCCGTACGTATCCCCATAACATGGATGGGACACATCGGCAACGCACCTGATTACAAGATCGAAGAGAAATATATGAATCGAGTGGCAGAAGTGGTGGGCTACGCAAAGGAAGCTGGCCTCAAAGCCATCATCAACATACACCACGATGGAGCCGACAGCAAATACTGGTTGGACATATTAGGTGCATCCAAAAGCGAAGAACGAAACACTCAAGTGAAAAACCAATTTGCTGCAATATGGAAACAGATAGCCGAAAGATTCAAACAAGAAGGCGACTATCTGATCTTTGAAGCCATGAACGAAATTCACGACGGCAACTGGGGTTGGGGCGAAAACAGAACCGATGGCGGCAAACAATACCGCATTTACAACGAGTGGCTGCAACTTTTTGTTGATGTGGTCCGTTCCACTGGTGGTGAAAATAAATATAGATACCTGGGATGCCCTGGCTATGTCACTAACATAGACCTCACCATCAGCGAACTAAAATTACCTACAGACATAGTTAAGAACAGATTGCTTGTCGCTGTACACTTCTACGACCCCTATACCTACGCACTCAATAATGAGAAAACAGAATGGGGTCACACTGGCAGAGACAAGGAAGAATGGGGAGATGAAGAGAATGTGGTCGATAACTTCAACCGAATGAAGAAAAAGTTTGTTGACAATGGCATTCCCGTTTACCTCGGAGAATTCGGCTGTGTACACCGCAGCACCGATCGTGCAGAAGCATTTCGCAAATATTACCTCGAGTATGTCTGTAAAGCCGCCAAAGAGTACGGATTAGCCCTCTTTTTCTGGGATAACGGTTCTGCTGGCACTGGCAAAGAACAGTCTGGCCTGATTGATCACGGAACAGGAGCCTACCTCAACAACGGCAAAGAGGTGATTGACATAATGATGAATGCATATAATAACGACGATCCTAGTTACACACTACAATCGGTTTATAACAATGCACCAAGATAAACAGGAAATTTAATCTCACCTCATTCACAACGGGCGCAGTTCATCACACCTCACAAGAATTTCCCAAAGTGAAGAGATGAATTAATAGAACCCATTATAAAAAACAAGATTTTTCAAAAGAAAATCTTAACTTTGTCGATAATTTTCAGGGCTTTTGGCCTCATTTTATATTTGATAATTGTAAAAAGATGAAGAAACTTTTTTTATGCTTAATTGCATGCTTTTTTGTGGGAACAACGTGTTTTGCGATTCGTGAGAGTGATTTGTCCAAATCGGAGGTAGCAGTCAGTTATGGATTTTTCCCTTATTCTGACTTTAAAGAAACACCTAACGATGAGATATGGGAGAATTTCGTTCATGGCAATTTTGATGAATCTAAAGAGATGAAAGGTACAACAACGGGATCTTTCAACATCATGTTCAACCATCGTTTCAATCACACTTGGGGATTGGGTATTGACTTCAGTTACGCTGGCGAAAAGTCACAATGGGAGGAACACAATCTAAAAGTAGCTGATAAAAACGTGTTTTATCTTTCTATCATGCCTAGATTAAAAGCCAACTGGGTGCATCATAAATATTTCGTCATCTATTCCAGTTTCGCCGCAGGTGCTATGTGGAAACGCACGAAAGGAGAGACTCACTACGAGAATTTGGAGGATGCGAACGATTTTATTGGCAGAGTAAAGACAAGAATCGCCAATGAGGCTATCTTCAGTTTTCAGGTTTCACCACTCGGCATTGAGGTAGGTAACCACATCGGTGCTTTTGCAGAGGTTGGTTTTGGTCAGATGGGTATTGTCCAAGCAGGATTAAGATTTAGATGGTAATTCTTTAAAAATATGGCACAAAAGAGACAAGCATGGAATTCACGTATAGGATTGATCCTCGCAATGGCTGGCGGAGCCGTCGGGTTAGGTAACTTTCTCCGTTTCCCCATCCAAGCCATTCAAAACGGGGGTGGTGCCTTTATCATTCCATATCTGGTCTCCTTCGTACTGCTGGGTCTACCCCTCACCATGATTGAGTGGTCGACAGGCAAACTGGGTGGTCTCTTCGGACACCACTCACCTCCGATGATCATGCAGAAACTCGGACGTCGTGTACATTGGCGTTACATCGGTTCCATCGGGTTATTTTCCAGTATCATCATCGCTTCCTACTACTGTTTTATCGAAAGTTGGATCTTTTCTTATATGCTCCATAGCCTCTTCGGCACTTTCGACGGAATGACAGAACTTCAGATCTCCGACTTTTTCGACCGCTATCTGAACCTCTCTATTTCCGTTTCTGGAATCCCTTATGATACTTTCCTATCGTTTGTCTTCTGTTTGGCACTCAATATCTATATTCTTAGCAAGGGAATTGCAGGTGGAATCGAACGGGTGGCAAAGATTTGTATGCCCCTACTCTTCATCTTTGGTATCTTCCTCGTTATCAAAGCATTCACACTGAAGGCAGGTGAAGATGGTGCCATCTTCGACGGAACGGTGGGACTCAATTTCCTATGGACTCCTCAATTCGACTCATTGGCCAATCCTAATGTGTGGTTGGCAGCGGCCGGACAGGTCTTTTTCACCCTCTCGCTGGGTATGGGCGCCATACAAACTTACGCCTCCTATTTAAAGAAAGAACAAGACATTGCCCTCAGTTCTCTCACCTCTGCTTTCACCAATGAATTTACAGAAGTGATACTAGGCAGTTCCATCATAATTCCCATTTCCATCGGGTATTTTGGCATTGACAAAGTGATTGAACTGACAAAATCGGGTGGTTTCGGATTGGGATTCCGAACCATGCCTTACCTCTTCGAACAGTGGGGCACCGTCTTCTCCACCCTGGCTGGTTTTGCCTTCTTCGGACTACTCTTTTTCGCTGGTATCACCTCAACACTATCGATTATCCAACCGACAGTGGCCCATCTATCAAAAAGCTTCGATTGGAGTCAGAAGAAATCCTCCTACATAACCGGAAGCTTCGTCTTCTTCTTAGCATTGCCTTGCATTCTCTTCTTCGACAAGGGGGTCTTCGACGAGTATGACTACTGGGGTGGCACCATGGCACTCTTCCTCTTTGCTATGTTCGAAGCCATCGCCTTCTCATGGATATTGGGAGTGGACAAGGGATGGAAACTCATCACGGGATATGCCAATATCACAGTGCCCCGCTTCTTTAAATTCGTGTTGAAATACATCACTCCAACCATGCTGATTCTGATATTCATCTCCGCCCTCTTCAAGCCATTGAACGACGATTGGAGCCTTATCAGCATTCATGGATGGGAACTAGACAATAACGCTATCATCGCCAAACTCATGCACAAGGGAATGGATGCCAATGATTCTAACATCATCTATATCGATGGTGCTCGAATCTATCTGCTCCTCTTGCTGATTACCATCTGGCTGACCATCTACATCAACATCAGAGTGAGAAAGAAAAGAGTACAAAAATATAATGAATCAATGATGTCATGAATACACTTTCATTTATCATAATGACCGTTGTCCAAGGCGCTATTCTTGGTATCACGATATACCTCTATTGGAAAGTTTTTACTTATGAAAATAAAAACAACGAGAAGGAAGAATCCTTTTCGGACGACGAATTTTAACTCCTGCATTATGAACAGACTCGGACTGACCCTTCTCTTAGGACTTCTCTCCCTCTCACTCTTCGGACAATCCTACAAATCGGCTGAGACCACCGCCTACATTCAAAAATACCACAAAACAGCCATCCGAGAGATGTACAAATACAAAATCCCTGCCAGCATCACCCTCGCACAGGGCATATTGGAATCTGCCAGCGGACGAAGCGACCTCGCCATCAAAGCAAACAACCACTTTGGCATCAAATGCTCGGGCAACTACAACGGAAAGAAATACCACAAAAATGATGACAAACGACACGAGTGCTTCCGCGTCTACTCCCATGCCGACGAATCTTTTCGCGACCACTCCATCTTCCTCACCAAAGACCGTTACGCGGCTCTCTTCAAACTAAAAACCACCGACTATAAGGGCTGGGCGAAAGGCCTCAAAAACGCAGGCTACGCCACCAACCCCAAATACCCTAGTCTGCTCATCGAAATCATCGAGCAAAATCAATTATACGAGTACGATAAGAATCCTGATAAATACTTGTCGGAAAAGGTGTCGGAAAACTACTCCATCAACGGGAATGAGACTCCCTCCCCTAAAAACGACTCAAACCAAAATAGCACGCCTGTGGTCAAACATGGGAAGATCAATGGTGTGAAATGTGTTCAGATAAAGGCGGGCGACACCTTCTACAAGCTTTCAAAAGAACTTGGAATGAGCGTAGAAGAGCTACAAGCCATCAACGACTTCCCTGCCAATTATAACCTAAAGGTCGGAGAGTACATCTTCATCCAACCTAAACAGAAAAAGAACAAATCTGTCGATCATCACATAGTACGTCAGGGAGATACTTGGCTCTCCATTTCACAACAGTATGGTATTCAGAAAGAGAAACTGAAAAAGATGAATAAGGCTAAAGGCGAATCCATTCAAGTGGGCAAAAAGGTTCGACTACATTAAAGTTTGTTTAACTATCAGGCCTCTTCATTAAGGTACCACAGGTAGGTCTCCGTCTCATACCCCATCTTCTTCAACAGAGAGGCGTATTCATCCACCTGTCTTTGGTGTTTTTTCAATCTTTTACCGGTCTTAAAATCGATGATAATCATTTTGTTACCTTGACGAATCACACGGTCCGGGCGACTGATTTTCACCCGTTTTGTCTTTTCATCGCGAGACAGAATAGAACATTCATTATAGATTTTCAATCCTGGCTGGAACCACTCCCTATGTTCTTTAATCTTCTCCTTGGCATAGTCAACCAATGACAACCGTTCCTGCTCGGAGGATATCAGTCCTTCAAACAATAGTCGACGAGAGGCATTCGGAATATCCTCCTCTGAAATGATGTTCGAGAAAAGATAGTGCAATAAGAGTCCCTTCTGTATCGCTTCGTTAGTATAGGCAGAAGGGTCCATCACACCATTGATATATGCATTGGCTTTGTTAGAATTTCTAAAACGGGTTCTTCGTTGGAAAGATTCAAAAGTCCCTTTTAGAGAGTGTGCCTTATCCTTAAACGGATTATCGGAACGATTCTCTTTTCTTACATCCCTTTCAGAAGAAAGTACGCTTCCATCGGTAAAACGTCTCATAACAAATGGTGCTTCCACCAGTTCACCCTCCTCTGTTTCCAACGATTCAGACTCCTCCACCGGAGCCAAACGGTTTTGCAAAGCAGCAGACAATAAGGAGGAGGTGTGTTTCATCTTATCATCTTTCTCCTCGAAACATAAAACGTACAAGTTACATATCGCACGTGTGAAGGCAACGTACATCACATTGACACTATCAACTAACATCTGAATCTTCTCCCGCTCATAATCAGCATTGAAAAATGAATTTTTCATTTCGTCTGAAAAATCAACAGGAGCAACAGGCAACTCATTATATGGAGGTTCAAGGCCTTCCGTACCACACCACAATAGGTTACCATCTTTCCCCTTATTCGTTTTCCACATATCCTCATCACAATATGGGATGATAACCGTATGAAACTCCAATCCTTTCGACTTGTGAATGGTCATAATCTGAATACCATTGGCATTATCGCTCAACGGAATCTTCTTTCTGTTCAGATATGAATCCCAATAATCCAAAAACATAGCTACATCAGGCGATCGGCGAGAAACAAAATCATTCAGCTCATCCATAAATTTGGAGAGGAAGGAGGTCTGATTATCCAAACGGTTCAACTGCAGTTTCCTGCACAACTCCTCCACCATCTCATAGATAGGAAGATTCTTCACACTCTCAATAATTTCCATTAACGCAATGTATTCGGGAGTGGACTGAAAGTTCAAATCAGAGAATTTTATCTTCTTCTCCGGATGTTCCTTATAGAGAATATCTAAGTAGACGGAATAGAGATCCATTGTCGAAACCATATCTTGAGGATCGACAGAGACACGCATGGCATTGATAATCATATTCAAGGCAGAGGAAGAACTTAACAGGAAGGCTTCGTCCGAGATAAGATCGTAACATAAGCCCCTTTCATCGACTTCTTTTCGATGTCGGTCTCTGTAAGTTGTGAAATAATCTGCCACCTCGGCAATGTTGCTAGAGGTTCGTATCAAGATGGTGATATCACTCGCACGCACACCTTTTTCTTGCAACTCTGTCACGCGTTTCAGCAGAAGTGCAGGCATAGCATTTTTGCCCATTCCATCGACATTTTTATCTAGGAACTCCACCGAAACAAAACCCTTTCCCTTGTTGGACGCCTTCGGACAATTCTGCCGAGCACCAGCATACACCCCTTTCAACATAGAGAAGAGAGGATGGTCGGATTCGACATTAGGCACCACGGGAAGCAAAATGGGTGAGATATTCCCCCCTTCAGAAGGAGCAAAGATGGAATTGTTAAAGTTGATGACATTCTCCATGCTTCGCCAATTGTCTTCCGCCTTCAAAATGTACGGTTTCACCCCAGGAAAGGCGCCATCAAGACTTTCAATAATACTCCAATCACCATTACGGAAACGATAGATAGATTGTTTCGCATCACCCACAATCAGATTCATGGCATTCTTGTCGATGCACTCCTTAATGAGTGGCATGAAGTTGCGCCATTGCGTCTGACTCGTATCTTGAAACTCATCAATCATAATATGTTCCAACACCGTACCGATTTTCTCGTAGATAAATGGTGTGTCACTATCATCGATCATCGATTTCAGCAAATTAGGCGTATCACCCAACATAAACTGACCACGCGACTGATTGACCGTACGAATCTGTTTAGAGACATCACACAACAAACCCAATTTGTTGAAATGTTTAACAATCAATTCGCACGTATTGATGTGTTGAATATTTTTAGCACGGATTTCCTCGATGGAAAGGAGCAAAGGTGACAGTCGAGACTCTCCCAACCGAATGATTTCATCGCGGCGAGGATGCGACTTGGAGGCCCAACGATTTGGATCTAACGCAGCTTCTGATGCTCTTTTATATTCATCCAAACAACTAAATTCCCCTTTCTTTTGGGAATTGATAAAAGAATAAGCCCCTTTTACTCCATTTGACAAATCATTCACAGAAAGTCCGTTTTCACCGAGGATTTTATCAAATTCAGCCGTCAAAGAGAGGATCTCTTCCACCCTCTTTTTCTTTATGGCGTAGAGTTTGTTTTTGTATTCTGACAAGAAAGATCGGTCCGACAATTTCTCCTCGAGTGTTTTCTCATAATCTTTATAAACCTCCTTAAAGATATTTTTTGAGAAGGAGGTGATATCCTGAACCACGTTCCATTTTTTAGAGTCAGCCGATTTTTCGCTTGAATACTCATTCATCCATGCGCGAAGGTTGGCATTGGTTTTAAACTCCTCCACCATCAGGTCGATGGCCTCGTCTAAAGAGTCGTCCGCCTCAATGATAATGTTCAGATAGGCGCCCAATCCCAATTCATGAGCCAGATTACGAAGAATAATTTGGAAGAAGCTATCGATGGTGCTCACTTGGAAGTGACTATAATCATGCAGGATGTTGAAGAGGGCACGTTCGGCTTTTCGACGCACATCGTTGTCGGTCAGGTCGGTATCATATTCCTCTTTCAACTCTTTTCGCAAGGTAGCCAAAAGTTGTGGATCCTGATTATTGATGATTGAGAAGAGGTCGCCCATGATACGAGTCTGCATCTCGGTGGTTGCCTTATTGGTGAAAGTAACAGCCAGTATCTTATTGTAGCAATACGGATCGTTCACCAGAAGTTTGAGAAACTCCAAAGAGAGGCGATACGTCTTACCCGAGCCAGCAGATGCTCTGTATAATTTCAGACTTTTATCATTCTGAGTGTGCGTCATAACATAACTATAAAAACCAATCCAAATGTAAGACTTTTATTGTATATTTGGGAAATAAAACGTTCAAATATGGAAGACAAAGAGAAAAGAATCGCGAAAGCAGTAGAATTGTTCAAGAGTGGATACAACTGTTCGCAGTCGGTGGTGGGAGCCTTTGCAGATGAATATGGGCTGACCGAGGAGCAAGCGTTGAAAGTCTCCGCATCATTTGGTGGCGGAATCGGACGTATGAGGGAGACTTGCGGGGCCGCCTGTGGAATGTTTCTGTTAGCAGGATTAAAATATGGCACGACCGACCCTAAGGATGCAGCAGGCAAAGGAGAAAACTATCGAATTGTGCAGGAATTGGCAGAACGATTCAAGGCAGAAAACGGATTCTTAAAATGTCGCGATCTGTTGGGATTGGACAAGGACAAGAAAGAGAGTCCGCAGCCAGCAGAGCGAACCGCAGCCTACTATAGCAAACGTCCATGCGTGCAGATCGTAGAGACTGCTGCCAAGATATGGGCGGAATACTCAGAAAACAATAGCGAAAAACCTTCATCAAACGAGTAAGAGACATAAGGGAAGGACGTTATCTCTCTTCTTTTTTCTCCTTATACGTGCCATTGATAAATTCCAGTTCCCGCTCTGTAAAATCCGACATGTCAGGTACATAAGTGGAATCCGGAATATACCACCATAGTTTTCCGAAAATTTTTTTCATCTCTTTGGTCTTGAAAACGTAGCCACGATGAGCATACGGCATATTTCGCAGGATACGAGGTTGTCCGCTCAATTTTCCCCATGAAGGCCTAAATCCAAGAGTTCGATCGTAGGAATAGCCACAAGGATAATCTTCCGTATCATACTCATCGACATATGTTAGAACCACTGAATATATATCAAGTCTCGATTCGGGACTATACTCGTACATTGTCCATTGAGCAACGGCATCCCGCATAGAAATCTCCCTGTTTCCAGAATATCTAGGTGATTTCCTTTGTTTCCCGACTCCTTTTGTAAATATTGGAGACACGTTTTGTAAGTCTTCACATTTCACATAAAAATGCTTAGCCGTGTTTGGACATTCAACTCGGAGTGTGAATTTGCCAATCTTTCCTCCTTTCCAATGTGAAGCGGGGGATAGGGCATACTCAAGATTCCAAAAATTAAAAGAATGACAAAGATCATAAGAATAGGTGTGATGTACTTTGTTTTCTCCCTTGACAAATTTTGCAGGGAATGTATATAGATATTCCCAAATATACTTTCCTTCGTAAATCAAATGACCGTATTCAACCTTTAATAACTCTTGTTTGTAGTTTTTGGGTAACCCAGGGACAGAGGTGGTTACAGGCTGTGATTGCCCATTCACTTCTACCGTAAAATCATGGATATATGGACTGCCGTCAAATATATTATCTAAAAAGCGGTTTGTAGAGGGGAAATAAGCCACAAAAGCCACTAACATATCTGTCGCCTCTCCATGATTATAGAACGTATAATCAACATCGACATAGGCTTTGGTATTATAGAACGTGCCTTCATTCTCGCCATAGGGTTTGGCCACATTAGTTTCATCAGTTAATCGAATGGTCAATATTTCTTCCTTAACCTCAATATTAATATCTTTGGAATCAACTGGTTCTAATGAAGATCCTCTTGCCAAAACGGCATAATCATTTCCATAAGTCACAATTGACGCAAGTAATGATATAATTGTAAATAAATAGCTTTTAGGCATAATATCAAATAATAGCTTTTTCCCCATTGTTTTTTGATTCCATGATTTTAAATCACTTAGTTTCTTTCTTCAGAAAAAACACATTTGTATAATCAAACGATGCCATTTTGTAGTCTGACGTCAAAATCATTGTTGTGTCATTTATCTCTCTAATTAAATATCTTGCAGGTGTTGTTCTAGATTCTTTCGCAGAAAATATACCATTATGCGTGAAAATTTCATTAACAGAATCATCAACTTCCTTAAATTCGTCTTGCAATCTCTCTCTTGAACTAATTTTCGAATGCGTCATTATAAGAGAGTTGCCTTTTATCTTATATGATCCTTCGAGAAGAATCTTTCCATAGAAACATATACATTTATATGAGCCAGAAGCATCAAACTCGTATTTGTCAAGCAAAATTCCTTCTTTAGTACCTTCAATAACAGCTTCACCTATTTCAGTCCCTCTATTCTCACATACATAGTCTGTAGTCTCCCATTTTCCAACCATACAACTGTTAGATTTAGAGCAGCCAAAGAGTCCTAAAGTACAGACTGCGAAAAGTGATATAACCAAAGTTCTCATTTTTTTACTTTTTATAATTTCTTAAAAAATTCCATTTGTTTTACTATCACATAACATCCAATGGCACGTGAATATATTTTCATGATGTCATCATCGATATTATGTATTTGCAAATATATATTTTATCTATCAATAATGGGAATTTCATCATGAGTCGCTTCGCGAGAAATCTTACAAATCTGTTCAAATCTTACAAATCTCTTTTATAGAAACTCATATTTGTTAGATTTGTGAAGATTTGTGTCTTACATACCAAAACGCAACGAAGTAGTATGTCCACCTCTATTATTTTCTTCGATATGAGATCAAATTCAATCCCTGCTTTGTATAAAACT
>CACZUS010000016.1 GCA_902784425.1 uncultured Bacteroidales bacterium | reverse complement strand
AACATCAAGTGTGTACAACGCTCCGCTCCTGCCACTGCAGGATTCACCAAATAGTAATTGAAATGGTATTGATTTAAAACTATTTCTTCCTGTGCGTTACCTAACAAAAACATTGAAAGGAACGCTACCACCATTAGTATACGACATTTAATATTATTCATCATTTAACGTTTTTCATCGAATTAGTATTATTATAAATGTAATATATATGCATTTATAGATTGACAAAGGTAGACATATTTCTTAAAAAAACAAAAAACAGAGAAAGTATTTTTAATGTCCATTCACAGAAAACGTAACAAAATCTCGTAAAAAAGGTTCTCTGTAGCAACAACTAAGCTATAAACCAACGATTTAAAAAGAAGCGATGCTTTCAAAAAAAACATAACATTTTTTAACAATAAGGGTGATGACGATACGACTCGTCATCACCCTCCTAATATAAATATCTCAATTTATTTCTTGTTCAAGAACAAATCTACCTCAACAGCACATGCTACAGTACAACCTACCATTGGGTTGTTACCGATTCCGAGGAATCCCATCATCTCAACGTGAGCTGGAACTGATGAAGAACCTGCGAATTGAGCGTCTGAGTGCATACGACCCAAAGTATCAGTCATACCGTAAGAAGCAGGACCTGCAGCCATGTTATCTGGGTGCAAAGTACGACCTGTTCCACCTCCTGATGCAACTGAGAAGTAAGGTTTGCCAGCCAATACACGCTCTTTCTTGTAAGTACCAGCTACTGGGTGTTGGAAACGTGTAGGGTTTGTTGAGTTACCAGTGATTGATACATCAACGTTCTCCTTCCACATGATTGCTACACCTTCTCTTACATCATCAGCACCGTAGCAGTTAACTGATGCACGCTCTCCTTCTGAGTAGGCGATCTTCTTAACCACCTTCAACTTACCAGTGAAGTAATCAAACTTAGTTTGAACGTATGTGAAACCATTGATACGAGAGATGATTTGTGCAGCATCTTTTCCAAGTCCGTTCAAGATACAACGCAATGGTTTATCTTTTGGTCTTGATTTGTTAGCCATCTTTGCAATCTTGATTGCTCCTTCAGCTGCTGCGAAAGACTCGTGACCAGCCAAGAAAGCGAAACATTTAGATTCTGGAGACAACAAACGAGCTGCCAAGTTACCGTGACCTAAACCTACTTTACGATCATCAGCAACTGATCCTGGAATACAGAATGACTGAAGTCCCTCTCCAATATATTTTGCAGCTTCAACTGCATTTTTTGCTTTTTCCTTTAATGCGATAGCAGTACCTACTACATATGCCCACTTTGCGTTTTCGAAACAAATCATCTGTGTCTCTTCGCATGTCTTGTATGGATCCAAACCTGCTTTGTCACAGATTTTGTTTGCCTCTTCGATAGAAGAAATGCCGTGCGATTTCAAACAATCCTCGATCTGCTTGATACGACGGTCTTGTGATTCAAATTTAACTTCTCTTATCATAACAATTATTCTTTTCTAGGGTCAATTGATTTAACAGCACCATCTTCTTTCTTAGTACGTCCGTAGGTACCTGTAACACTCTTCAATGCTTCTGCAGCTGGAACGCCCTTCTTAACTGCATCCATGAATTTACCCATGTGAACAAATTCATAACCACATACTTGATCGTCTTTATCAAGGAACATCTTAGTAATGTATCCCTCTGTCAACTGTAAGTAACGTGTTCCCTTAGCCTTCGTACCATACAAAGTACCCATCTGACCAATCAATCCCTTTCCAAGGTCTTCCAATCCGGCACCAATTGCCAAACCACCCTCTGAGAATGCTGATTGAGTACGTCCATATACGATTTGAAGGAACAATTCGCGCATTGCTGTGTTGATTGCATCACATACTAAGTCTGTATTCAATGCTTCCAACAAAGTCTTTCCTGGTAGAATCTCAGATGCCATTGCTGCTGAGTGTGTCATACCAGAACATCCGATTGTTTCAACCAAACACTCCTCTATCACACCCTTCTTTACATTCAATGTCAACTTACATGCTCCTTGTTGTGGGGCGCACCATCCAATACCATGGGTTAAACCTGAAATATCTTTGATTTCTTTTGCTTGCACCCATTTTCCTTCCTCAGGAATAGGTGCTGGTCCATGATTAGGACCTTTGGCAACACAACACATTTGTTGCACTTCATGTGTATAAACCATAAATTTTACTATTAAATATAATAAATATAAACTATAAAAATTTCAAGCCATTTTGTCTTGCAAAAAAAACAAGAAAATAACAAACGACAAAATAAAAAAACCATTTTTTATCGCCAATTCATCGAAAAAACACTCTTTTTTACTGGGTTTCAAAAAAAACATTCATCTATCCTACTATTCATATAGTGAGTATGTCGTTTTAAAACCTATTAACGTTGAAACATTTTCAACTGTTCGTCTACTTTTCGATACAAACCTTCATTCACCACAGCATGAAAATCCTCATTCAAACTGGCATCTGTTATTTGGTATGCACCATCATAAAAGAGATTGGTAATATTTTTCCCTGCATCAATCATTCCAATAGCTATATAACTATCCACCACAAGAAAATCTCTCTCTGTCGTGTCTTGAAGATATTTCCCAATGGAATAGTCTGATACGGGATTCGTCACATTAAACATATCACGCATCAGTGTAGGTACCACATCATAATGGGCTGTCCAATGATGATACGTAGTTGCCTCACAGCCAGGGTAATAATAAATCATAGGGACTCTTATCTGCGCATCCGAAAAATTTCCATTATGTCCCCAAAATGCATGGTGATTATCATCAAACTCTTGTGCATGATCTCCTGTTATCACTACAATCGTATTCTCCAACAAGCCTTTACTTTCTAATTCAGACAAGACAAGTCCCGTCAGACTATCTAAATAATAAACCATGTTTTTGTACAGATTCAAAAATTCTGTAGGATCGACATCCTTGCCAAGCTGTTCATATTTGGCATAGGTCCACGATGGTTGAAATGGTCCCTTGTAGTCATCTGGCTTTATCATACTATGCAGAGAATCGAAAAAGAGGAAAGACATAAACGGTTTCGTCGTATCTCTTTCTGATAAATAGGTCAGGAAGTTATTCGCCAAACTCTCATCTCGCCGCCATGCGTTCATGCCTCCTGCAGGATCACACTGATTTGAGTAAGAAAACCGTCTTATCCAATGGTGGATTCCGCAACGAAGCACTAGGGAAGAGTCGCACATCATATCCATTATCTCGCATAGTTTGCATAATGACAGGTTCGATTGATTGTTTGTCAAAATCATTGAAGTAGGAACCTGACAAACCATAGAAAAGGGAGAAAACACCCGATTTAGTTCCATTACTGCCACTATAATGCTGATCAAATGTCACAGCCTTTTTGGCAAAGGAATATATATTGGGGGTGCATAAGGAATCCATCGTTGTATATCTCCACGAATCGAAAGCAATAATGAGGAGATTTTTACCCGTAGGCGATACTGATAATGGTTGTTTTGGATAATTATATTGATTATCAGACACCTTTAAATGAAGCGTCGAACCATCGGATAATTTTATGTCAGGATATAGGGGAATCGACGCTGGGAAATATCGCTCAATGGCGATTATTGACTGCGGATTTTTATCGAGTTCATAAAAGCGATAAGATTGAACCGAAAGGAAGAGAAGAAATATTGACAACAACATGCATCCCACATATTTGAAAGGAACAAATTTTGCCAATTTTTCCGATAATTTGAACACGAACAATTCTACCGTCAAGAGCAACAACAAAACCATGACCGCAGCTATGTATTGCCCTATTGTAAACTCAAACACCTGCCCTGATGCGGGACCGAATACCTGAGTCAACACGTAGGAATTCAAATGAAATCTATACAATGAAAAAACGTATGCATCAATAATCAGAATAATAAGAGCAATCGTCGCCAATATTATAGTCGTCCACTTTGCCAAATGATACTTCCGTGTGGAAACGTAAAGTTGAAAAAAGAACCCTCCCAACACGAACAAGGTCAAGCATACGAAATGGCAGAAAAAAGCAACCACAGAATAGACGGGATGAAGAGTAGATGCCTCAGAAAGAAGCAAGACAAAATATTTGTGTGAGATTAGGAAAACGAAGATAGCATTCAATATAGCAAACCAAAACTCCACTTTCCAATGAACTTCATCAAAATAATTACATATCCTCTTTAATATTAAAAGGGCAGTTTCCATAAATTAAAATCGTATAAAACAGGAGTCCATAGAAGTATTCATCATGTTAAAAGCTGAACTGATACGACAAACCTAAGTTACTAACGTTCTTTAGTTTTTTCACATTTACAGGGTCGTCATACTGATAATACAACTTTAGTGAATTCTTTTTATCAAATTCATATTTCAGGGCTCCTTCGTACCTCAGTTTAGTGATATAATTTCCCTTATAGTTATTGGTTCGATAAAACAGTTCTGCAGCAAGACTCGAGTACAAAGGCACTTTGGGGATTTTCGCAGAAAACGAAAATTTGTTTCTCCAATAGTTAACCCATTGTTTCTCCTCCTTTTTCTCCGGACGATACGTCATTTGATAACGAGACCGCCAAGCGAAAGAGAACCGATTAATATCGTATTTAACATTCGTATAGCCTTGGAATCTCTGGTTGAAGAAGAAATCGTTGTCTCTGTTTTTTGCGATGGCATAATATGAAACACCAACTTTCAGGACCTTACGGACCACCATATAGGATACATCCGCCTTGGAAGACAACTTATCGAGGGTAGTGGAATTTTCTTTTAGGGAAGCAGACCCCGTTAATCCAACCCTCAGACGCTTGAAGAATTTCTTTGAGATACCAGCATCTATCGAAGTTGTAAAATCATAACTCTCCTCCCCTGCCATTACAGGAAATGAACAGCAGAGGGAGAAGATGATTACGAATATTTTTAGATAAACCTTATCCATTGAAATCTTTAGCACGAGTGATTTGGTCAATTGTATTAATCTCCTGACTAGCAGATTCATAATAAACTTTAACCAAAGCTGTATCTTTCAAGAAGTCGATATAACCAACTTCACATTTAGTGATATTCAAACCTGTACGTTTTTTAATGTCTGCGAGCATTTCATCATACTTGTCTGGAGTGATCAAATCTATTTTCTCATATTTAATCAACTTGCAAGCGCTTTTTGATACGATACGAGTCTTCTCCATCACCCAAGTCATCAAGACGAACAGGAAGTTTGTACAGAACAATTCAACGTAGCTGACGCTGATAGCCAAAGCATTGATTACAGAAAGACCGATGATAAGGAACAAATAGGTCATTTCACGAATTGGCACAGTATCCGTTCTATATCGGATAATACCAAAGATGGCAAACAATCCTAGTGCAAGACCTATTTGAAGTTTCTCACTTCCCAATAAGAAAATTAGCAAGAAGACTGTCGTGCTAATCAAAGTAAAAGTAAACACGTAATCTCTTCTTTTTGATTTGCTGTAATACAGCCAAACGATAATCAAAGAAGTGACGATAACATTCAATCCGAAACGGAATAACAATAGTCCAAGTCCGTCCCTATTAACCAAGGCACTACCGAAAAACTCGTAGTCGAAAATACTTGCTAGAAGCTCCATAATCTTTTTTTATTATTTTTTACTAATTATCATAACTTGTTAATATAACGCACCTTCTCTTTGAAACGATTGTATTTTATAGAAGGGTCTGTCAACACCATTCCCAAACAATATTTACTAATACTGCGTTGTTTGATACGAAGGGAAGAAAGATAATCTTTAAAATACGAATGAGCGTTACCATCTTGTTTGACCTCAACAATACACAATTTAGAGATTGTGTTTTTTATGCCAGTCACACAATTTTCAAAATTGATATTGAAATCGATTGTTAAACGTTCTGTTTTTTGTTTGTTAACCAATGTGATTCTAAAGAAACTGTTGCGTAATCGGTAAGCGATTTCACTCATTTTAAACTTGGATTTTTCATCCAAGAAAGCAATCGCCTCTTGATTCTCAAGCACATTTTCATCAGTGATGGTAATTCGTTTCTTTGACGTACGTCCCTTATTGTTTTTTGTTTTCACCTCAAGGAACATCAAATTTGATTCCACATACTCACGTACGCGAATCTTCTGACGATTCAATTTCCCATCCTGGTGTACAACATACATAGTGGCTGTAGGAGTATCATAGTACAATGTACGATAGAATGCCTTTCTTAGCGTTCCGATCTCTTGCACATAATAATCCCTCTGCGCCATCTCCAAAAGGGTTGGAAGTTGATGAACGTTCACGAGGAACTTCGTATCTATACGATTCATCAGTCGGATTCCGCTCATCTCGTCCAACGTAATCTTATCAAAAGCGGAAAGCTTTTCGTCAATAGATTTAACGATTTCTTCCATTATTTTATTATTCAACTATGTATTCGAACTCCTTATAGCTTTTCAACTTGCCATTAGGGAGAAGACTCTTTTGTGACTTTTTCTTGCCGTTTTCAAAATATTCAAATTGGACTGTTTTTTCCAATTTATTATATTCATCATAATACTTTTCCTCTATACACTTACCATTTTCATTGTATGTATAGGTTGTACGTGATTTTTGTTCACCGATGGAAGAATATTCTATTTCCTCCACTTTCTTTCCGTCTTTATATTTTGTCACATGATCCAATTTCTTCTTTGAACCATCAATACGCCACTCTTTAACCTCCTTCAGCACCTTCCCTTCAAAAGTTTTCTGGGCACTGACAGATGTTATCGAAAATGCGAAACAAGATAAAACTGCTAAAATTAATGTTTTCCTCATAACCATGGATATTAAATTCATAAACTAAAATATAGAGACGACGTGAAATAAAAAAATTTTTTCAACGTATCTCATTTTTTTGAGGACAAAAAGCCAAAACTGATAAAAGAGCAACTATGTAAATATATGATTAGGCCGTCTCCCCGAATACAAAGGTACAAAAAATATACCAAAATTCAAAGCAACCTATCTGTTACTCCTCAAAATAATTATCATTTATACTTAAACCATCCAATTCGTCTTCATTGAAGCCCTCTCCATCCAAGAAGTCTTCGCCTCCATCATCAAACACTGCAGAGTCTTTCTTTGAAATTGCTGCATCATCCATAAAGAGGCCATCCAACACCTGTGCAGGTGCCTTTCCTTTGGAAATTTTACACACTGCCTTTGGTAAATCATTGCTCGTAATTATAGACTTTAATTCCATATAGAAAGAACGATTGTTCATGTAATCAAACACGAACACAAGTCTCTGACCTTCATCGCTAACGAGTTCATACAACTTCGTCTTATCCATCACATAGCTATCAACATCCGAAGCAGTGTCCATCTCTACTTGTGTAATCTCCGTTCCCGTCTCCCAATCATCATCACAAATAAAGAACGAAGTCATTTGATCATTTGCATAACCAACTGACTCTAGAATTGCATCATGCAACTCCATAAATGTAGCCTCAGAATCAATATCTATCTCACGAACGAAATCGTCCACCTCATCAGATAATATAACAAACTTGTATACCATAATCCGTATTAATTTAATCGGCTACAAATATAAAATTATTTTAATGAATTTTCAATTGTTTCTAAACTTTGTCTGAAAGATTTATCATATTTCAGCAAATCGTTCACTGCATTGCAAGCATATAAGACTGTTGCATGGTCTCGCTTGCCAATCTGCTCGCCAATAGAAGAGAGTGAATTCTTCGTATACTTACGTGAAAGATACATGGCGATTTGACGTGCCTGAACCACCTCTCTTTTCCTTGATTTCGTTTGAATATCATTGGCTTCCAAGCGATAATAATCGCATACCAACTTTTGAATGGATTGAATGGTAATGGTTTTATCTGCCACCTCCACAATGCGTCCAATCACACGTTCTGCCAATTCTATATCAATCTCTGTTTTGGTCAACGTCGACTGCGCCAACAATGATACAACGACGCCTTCCAACTCTCGAATATTCTCTGTCACATTACGAGCTATGTATTCGACCACATTTTCAGGAATCAACAAACCTTCATTTTTCACTTTTGATTGAAGTATTGCCTTCCTCGTATCTTGATTAGGAACATCCAACTCGACTGTTAAGCCCCAACGAAAACGTGTCAACATTCTTTCGTCCAAACCTTGAAGCGTTTTTGGTGAGCAATCCGACGTCAGAATAATCTGTTTACCTTGCTGCTGAAGATGATTAAATATTTGGAAGAATACATTTTGCGTACCTGTCTTACCAGAGAAGAACTGAATGTCATCCACAATGAGGACATCTATCTGCTGATAAAAATTCAAAAAGTCATTTATTCTATTACTTAAATGAGCATCAGAATACTGCAACTGGAATCTGTTGGCATCAACATATAAAACATTCTTTTCTGGAAATTTTTTCAATATCTCCCATCCTATTGCTTGTACTAAATGTGTCTTTCCTAAACCAGAACCACCATATACAAACAATGGATTAAAAGTGTTCTTGTAAGGGGATTTCGCAACCGACAATCCTGCTTCCATACCTAATTTATTGCAAGATCCCTCTACGAACGTATCAAATGTATAATTAGGATTCAATTGAGGATCAATGGCTGCTCTCGTTCTTGATGCAAACGGATTGAATGCTCCATGCTGCGGCGTTGGAGCAACAACTATTTTCGTCTTTTGAACACTCTCTGCAACTATACTATACATCAGCTTTGTTCCCTCTCCCATGACACGATCGAAGGTCATCTTCATCAATTCAGAATAGTGTTCATCCACGAAATCTGCATAGAACTGACTTGGCACTTGTATCGTTAATGTACGATCTTCCCATTTCTCTGCAACAATTGGTTCAAACCATGTACTATATTGTGCTTCTGAAATATTATCCTTAATAATTGCCAGACACTTATTCCACAAACTTATGCATTCTGATTCTTTTTCATTATACTCGTTCATAAAACTTTGTTTTTTCTTTGCATGACAAAATTGTGTTTTTTTTTGTTGAAAAAAAATCTAACTAAAAATTTGGTTATTAAAAAAAGTAGACAACTGTTTCTGTTTCAGATAAATAAATATATTATTCTTAATACTCAACCATTTACAAAATTGTTATTTTTTTAATTATCTGATTTTAGGTTGATTATAAAAAATGCAGCATTTACGACAATATTTTCTTTTGCTCGTAAACACTGCAAATTTAAGATATTAAATTGTTACAAATACAACTAAATATATTTTTTATTTAGAATCATTCTAAATTATTTTTCTTTGTTTTTACCCATAAGTGAAAAATGAACATAACGATTTGGATTCGCCTTCAAATCTACTAAAAGATCATTCGCACTCGATACTGTTGTCCCAAGCTTATTATATAACTCACTATCATTCAACAACAAACCTAATGTTCCGTTACCCTTGTTGATCTTATCCGCCACGCCATGAACACTCGCCAAAGTACGATTTAATTCCGTTACTGTTTTATTAAAATCAATCGTAGAAAGGTTATCTCCCACCTTATCAAACTTTGACATAACTGAATTGGCATTTCCAATCAACTGAGGAACATCATTATCAACCAATTTGTTCAATGAAACGGAAGTTCCTTTCAAATTAGTTGTAATCACCTCTATATTTGATAATGATTTTTCTATGGCCTTATTTTGTGCTATAACTTGCAATGAGACCATCAAGGAATCCAATTGAGGAATAATGGATTGTATACGAGGCATCAACTCTGCAGAAAGTGCATCCATTATACCATTATCTATATAGGAAGGAATTGTATCTCCTTTTTTATAATACTCCGATGAGGTGTTCAACGGATCGATGAATAATTCTATCGTCGGACTTCCCAACAAACCAGAAACCAATCCTGCTTTCGTTCCTTTAGGAATTTTCAAATCATCATCCACTTGTAAGATTACCGTCACATCTGCCTCCGGATGTTCATAATCATATATAATCTTCTTAACCAATCCAACCTTATATCCCTTTATGTTTACGTCGTTTGTCTCCACCAACCCATTAATGTGGTCAAACTTAAGATAATAATAATTAGTCGGATTAAAGATATTGATGCCTTTTAGATAATTAACACCAAAATAGGTCGCTGCAATCGTAAGAATAACCCAAAATCCAATTTTAAATTCTTTGGATATAGCTAAATTCGTAATGTCTTTCAAAATACTCATATCAAATCCTATTTAGTTGAGCGTATACTCATTTTTTTCACTTGTAATAATTTCTCGCCTCACTTGTTGGCAGTTTCACTCCATTCTTGATAACAACCAAAAAAGCATCCGGAAACTTTTTCTTCACCTCATCTCTTAATTTCAACCCCTCCTGAAACGTCTTCGCATCACCATACACATATTTATATTTATAAGTTCCCGTTTCAACAAACTCTCGTGCTGGGACACATCCCTTAAAATCACGACAGTCTAACGGCTTTTTGGTGCTAGAACTACAAAACTGAACGGCATACCGTATTTCATCCTTAGCCGCAACAGGTGCGGAAGTCTCCTTTTTCTCTCCCTCTTTTTTATCCTGTTTCTCTTCTTTTGTTACTTTTACCGTATCATTTTTTAGCGTCTCTTTCTTGCTTGCATTATCATCTTCTGCAGCCGGACTCTCCTTCTCATTGAAAACTGCTTTTTCTGTTCCTTTTGTTTCTGATGATTTCACCTCATCCTTTTTTTTCTCATCACTATTCTTTGCCTCGTCCGATTTAACAGCATCTGCATTCTTCTTCATCTCTTCACGATACGATGTTCCATCCTTTCCGTCATGCTTCTTCTTATAAGCTACAAAAGCGCGATGAATAGACTTGGCCATTTTATCAAGATTGGCATCTTTATTCAAAAATGCTTCTTCCTCTTTATTCGAAAGATATCCTAACTCAATCAACACTGCAGGCATCGACGTTTGTTTTAACACCCAAAAACCTGCCTGTTTCACCCCTCTACTACTTCTTTTAGACGACACAAACTCTTTCTCTATATAGGATGCAAAATTAACACTCTGTTCCATATACTTTGATTGTATGTAATCAAACATAATGTATGACTCGGAACTATTGTCAAAACCCTTATATTTCGTTTTGTAATCAGACTCATACAAGATAACAGAGTTCTCTCGCATCGCCACTTCCAAGTTTGCAGACGAAGATCCTACCGTATATGTTTCCGTTCCTTTTGCAGACCGATTCTCTGCAGCATTGGCGTGAATGGATATAAACAAATCAGCCTTCGCTTTATTGGCTATTTGTGCTCTGTCATCCAACGGAATAAAAACATCCTTCTTTCGGGTATAAACCACCTTTACTCCCGGCTCCTTCTCCAACAGCGCACCTAACTTTAACGCCGTATTCAAATTGACCGTCTTCTCCTTTACCTTTAGGCTGTAACCTATCGCGCCAGCATCTTTTCCTCCATGACCAGCATCAATAACAACAACAAACTGTTTCTCCGCTGCAATCGAAAAAACAGAATAGCATAAGAAGCTTGCGAAACATAAAAAACGTACAAAATTCAAAGAATTTTTCATCAAATTCTATTTTTAATATTTCTGTGGCAAATTTAGGAAAAATTATTCGTAAATTTGCACGCAATACGGATTACAAAAATAAATATAATTAATCTTTTGATACTCAAATATTTATATAAATACTTTTTATTTTTTGTCTTGTTTTCGACTGTGATTACGACGAATACAATGGCAAAGGATGACGTATCAAAAGCGAAAAATGACACTTCCTTGGTCGACTCTACAAAAACATCTAAATCACAAAAAAAATATTCCAAAGACGCTGTTACTGACATTGTTCATTATTCCGCAAAAGACTCTATCGTGTTTTTTGCGAACGGTCGGGCCTTTTTATACGGAGATGCTAAAGTCACTTATGAAACAATGGAGCTTACCTCCGACCACATAGAACTAAACACAGACAGCAACATTGTTCACGCCTTGCCCGGTAAAGACACAACTGGCGCACTGGTTGGAAGACCCGTATTCAAAGATGGAAACGACTCATACGAGTCGGATGGCATAGACTTCAACTTCAAAACGAAAAAAGGATTAATCAGAAATGTGGTTACCCAACAAGGCGACGGTTACGTCACAGGCGAAAAAGCGAAAAAGCTGGAAGACAACACATTTCTAATGAAAAATGCCAAATACACCACCTGCGAAGACCATGAACATCCTCACTTCTACTTAAACTTAACCAAAGCAAAGGTGAAGCCCAAAGAATACATCGTTGCAGGTCCGGCTTACTTAGTTATCGAAGATGTTCCTCTTCCGCTTGCATTACCTTTTGGTTTCTTTCCATTCACAGAAAAATACTCATCCGGTATTTTAATGCCTACTTTCGGAGAAGAGAGTTCCCGTGGATTCTATCTAAGAAATGGAGGTTACTACCTTGCCATAAATGACTATTTCGACTTAGCTATTCGCGGTGATATCTACACAAAAGGTTCATGGGCCGCAAGTGCTACTTCCCAATATAGGAAAAGATACAAATTTGCCGGAAATGTAAGCGTTAGCTTTCAATCGACGAAAACAAGTGAGAAGACTCTACCCGACTATACTGAAGTCAAAGACTTTAGAATCATATGGTCGCACGCACAAGACGCTAAAGCGAACCCTTTCAGCTCCTTCTCGTCTTCCATCAACTTCTCGACATCTTCATACAACAAAAACAACACCAGTTCTCACTACAACCCTTCTTCCTACGGAGAAAACAACAAATCATCCAGTATCAACTACACATATAAATTTCCCGAGTCACCCTTCTCTTTGACCACCAACTTCACACTCAACCAAAGACAGAGCGACTCCACCATCTCGCTCAAATTGCCAACCATCAATTTGAGCATGTCTCGTGTTTACCCATTCAAAAGAAAAGAAAAGGTGGGAAAAGACAAATGGTACGAAAAAATCTATTTAAACTACGGAATGAACTTTGACAACTACGTTTCTACCAAACAAGACAAATTATTCGAGGCTAATCTTCTGAACGATTGGAACAATGGTGTCAAGAACCAAGTCAACATCGGCGCATCTTATACGTTATTTAAATATTTGATTTTCACACCTTCATTAAACTATAATGAAAAATGGTATTTTAAAAAGACATACCAATCATGGAATGAACAAGAGCAAACGGTAGAAAAACGTCACGAAAATGGTTTCTATCGAATCAATGACATGAGTGCAAACCTAAGCATGAGTACTCAACTCTACGGATTCTTCCAACCTATTTGGGGCAAGAAAATCAACATGATCCGACACGTATTGCAACCTTCCGTCAGCTTCTCATTCTCACCTAAAATGGAGAAGCCATGGCCTCATTTCGGACAAGAATATTACGGCACATACACAAGGAAATTTCTGGATGGAACCATCGACACCACACAATACGGATATTTCAGTAGCAACTACTACGGAGGTCCAACCAGTAACGGAGGTGGCGTCATCAATCTAGGGTTATCCAACAATTTGGAAATGAAAGTAGCCAGTGAAAAAGACACCACTGGTTATAAAAAGATATCACTAATCGACAATTTTTCCCTCAACACCAGCTATAAGCTATTCTCTGAAGAGGATGAAGCGCCATGGTCTGATCTGTCCACCAGTTTACGTTTAAAAATAACGAAAAAGGTGAACTTGAATGTTAATGCAGGTTTCTGCCCGTATACATATAAAATAGACAAAGATGGATCTTACTATAAGTCCAACATATCTGAAATGGAACGCAACGGACGTCTGTTTAGATTGACCAATGCAAGGACATCCTTCAACTATACATTCAACAATAGTACATTTAAGAAAAAGAAAAAACAGGAGAAAGAGGATGAGGATGATGATATTAATCCTGATGCAGAAAACTTGGACGACTTATTGGAAGATCAAATAGAAGAGGCAGAAGAGAAAGAAAAGGAGAAGAAAGAGGACCCTGACGAATATGAGAAATTCTCTCTTCCTTGGAACCTAAACGTCAGCTACTCCATCTCATACGGAAACTACAAATTCAACAAAGAGACATTGGAGTTTGATAGAAGACTGACTCAATCGCTCAATTTCTCCGGCAATATTAATTTTTCAAAAAACTGGACTTTCACTATAAGTTCCGGATATGATTTCCTGAATCATGAAATGTCTTACACCTCTTGCGGAATCAAAAGAAATCTGCACTGCTGGTCAGCCAGCTTAGACTTCATTCCATTTGGCAACAACCAAGGATTTAATTTCCACATTGGTGTAAATTCATCCATGTTACAAGATCTCAAATATGAGAAAAGAACAGACTCAGGAGATTATCCAAACTGGTACTAACAAAAAAATAGTATTGCCAACAAAAAAATAAAAAAAATAATTATATTTGTCCATCAAAATGGGAATCGACTGAAAAGTATATGAATGAATTTGAGAATAAACCAGATTACGTATTTGAAGTTAGTTGGGAAGTGTGCAACAAGATCGGAGGCATCTACACCGTATTGTCCACACAAGCAAAGGCATTAAACACCATCTATTCCGACAAGTTAATCTACATTGGACCTGACTTCGAAGGCGTAGAAAACAGTTTTTTCAAAGAAGACAAATCACTTCTCAAAAAGTGGATAACTAATTGCAACAAAAACAACGTAAAAGTAAGAGCCGGAAGATGGGACATTCCTGGCAATCCCATTGTTGTTTTAATTGATCACAGAGGTTTTGCCGAAGAGACGGATGCGTTTCTTTATGAGATGTGGGACCACTTCAAAGTAGACTCTATGGAAGCCTACGGAGACTATAAAGAATCTGTTTTATTTGGATATGCAACAGCAAAACTCATCGAGAACTTCTGTCAATTCCACAAAGTAGAGAAAAAGAAAATCGTTGCACAATTTCACGAATGGACAACGGGATCTGGTCTGCTATACACAAAGATTCACTGCCCATATATAAAAACATTATTCACAACGCATGCCACCACAACTGGTCGCTCCATCTGCTTCAACGGAAAATCTCTCTATGAATATTTTTCCGGATACAATGGAGATCAAATGGCTTGCGAGCTGAATGTGAAAGCAAAACACTTAGTGGAAAAGAGTGCCGCACACCAAGCCGACTGTTTCACCACCGTCAGTGACATCACTGCAAGAGAATGCAAACAGTTGCTGGAGAAAATGCCAGACATCGTCACACCCAATGGATTTGAAGACGATTTTGTGCCTCGTGGCGCTCAATACACAAAGAAGAGAAAAGAGGCAAGAAACACGCTGAAAACAGTTGCCGAAAAATTGATTGGCTATGAAATCTCAGACGATGCACTTTTTATCGGAACAAGCGGACGTTATGAATTCAGAAATAAAGGTATCGATCTATTTCTAGAATCTCTCCGCATGATTGCATGCGACACCTCATTCAAACGCGAAATCGTTGCATTCATTCTTGTTCCCGGTTGGAATATGGGCGCACGCAAAGATCTTCAACAAAAACTTTCCGACCCCAACGCAAAATTCCATGTATACAGGAAAAACATCACGCATGAGATATACAATTTCATGGATGACAAGATTCTGCACACGATGCGTATGTTTCACTTCGACAATGAACCAGAGCAAAACGTAAAAGTCATTCTTGTTCCTTCATATCTCAATGGCAACGATGGCATCTTCAACAAGAGCTATTATGATCTCCTCATCGGATTGGATCTAACCATCTTTGCCTCATATTATGAGCCATGGGGTTATACACCACTAGAAAGTGCTGTTTTCAGCATTCCTACAATCACAACCGACTTGGCAGGATTCGGTCTATGGTGTTCTGCCAAACCCGTAGACATATCCAACGGCGTTGCTGTCATCCATCGCACAGACACGAATTACTTCGCAGTGGCTGATGAAATTCAAAACAATATCAAGCAACTGGCAAAGATGAACAAAAAAGAGATCGACAATATTCATAAAAAAGCTTTGGCACTAGCAAAAAAATGTTCGTGGGACGATTTCATTCAATATTATCAAAAAGCGTTCGACATAGCATTGTCAAAACAAAAGAAATAACGTTGGAAGGTCATTCATGATTTGTGCTAAAGAAGACCTCTTTCGAGAATGGACAAGAAACATCATTATAGAAAAACAAATAACTAATCGGGAATTTAGAGTAATTCCCATATAAACAAACAAAAAAATGAGTATCAGAATTAATTCAGCTAACAATCCAGAATGGAAGGAAATTACCACAAAATCAAAAGTTCCTGCCAAATTGGAAAAACTACAAGAAATTGCTCAAAACGTATACTGGTCATGGAATCCAGCATCAAGAAAACTGTTCAAACAGATCGATGCAGATTTCTGGATTAAATGCGGAAAGAACCCAGTTCTCTTCTTGAACACTATCGAAATAGAGAAACTTGAAGCAGTAGAGAACAACAAGGAATTATTGGCAAACATAGACGCTGTCTATAAAGAATTCAAAAAATACGTTGATACTCCTAAAGATCCCAAGAAACCATCTGTAGCCTATTTCTCCATGGAATATGGTATCACAGAAATCCTTAAAATTTATTCTGGAGGTCTTGGTGTATTGGCCGGCGACTATTTGAAAGAGGCCAGCGATTGCAACGTGGATATGACGGCAGTCGGATTCCTATATCGTTTTGGTTACTTCACTCAAACATTGTCTATGGATGGCGATCAAATTGCCAACTACGAACCTCAGAACTTCGGCAATCTTCCTGTAACATTGATTAAAGATGAACACGGAAACGCAGATTTATTGGAAGTGCCTTATCACGACCGTATCATCTACGCTAATATATGGAAGGTTGCAGTCGGAAGAATCAACCTCTATTTGATGGATACAGACATTGACAAAAACTCCGAATACGACCGTTCTATCACTCACATGCTTTATGGTGGCGACTGGGAAAACCGTTTGAAACAAGAGTACTTGTTAGGTATCGGAGGTATATTGTTGCTTAAGAAATTGGGCATCAAGCACGATACTTATCACTGTAACGAAGGTCACGCTGCATTGATCAACGTACAACGTCTATGCGACTACATCCATGAAGAGGGATTGTCATTCCATCAAGCATTCGAAGTAGTTCGTTCTTCTTCTTTGTATACTGTTCACACTCCAGTTCCTGCTGGTCACGACAAATTCGACGAAGGATTGTTCGGAAAATACATGTTCCACTATGCTGAAAAGCTAGGCATCTCATGGGATGAGTTGATGGATATGGGTCGTGAGAATCCAGGCGACAAAAACGAGAAGTTCTCTATGAGCGTCTTCGCTTGCAACACTTGCCAAGAGGTGAATGGTGTGAGCTGGTTGCACGGTGAGGTTTCCAAGAAGATGTTCGCCCCTATTTGGAAAGGTTACTTCCCAGAAGAGTCTCATGTAAACTATGTGACAAACGGTGTTCACCTTCCTTCATGGGCTGACTCATCATGGAGAAAACTTTATGAAAAGACTTTCGGAGACAAATTCTACAAAGACCAATCCAATCCAGAGATTTGGCAAAAAATATACGATGTGCCTGATGAGGAAATCTGGCAAATCAGGAAGGATTTGAGAAAGAAATTATTAGACTACGTTTATGCAAAATATACAGAGATATGGAGCACAAAACAGGGAGATCCTGCTCGCTTCATGGAGGTGAAACGTAATTTCAACCCAGACGCATTGGCTATCGGTTTCGGTCGTCGTTTTGCAACATACAAACGTGCTCATTTGCTTTTCACTGATTTGAAGAGACTTTCTGAAATCGTAAACAATCCTGACCGTCCTGTTACATTCGTGTTCACAGGAAAAGCTCACCCAGCAGATGGTGGAGGAAAAGGATTGATCAAACGTATCATCGAGATTTCTCGTATGCCTGAGTTCGTTGGTAAAATCATCTTCTTGGAGAACTACGATATTGCATTGGCAAAACGTCTAATCGCAGGTGTGGATATCTGGTTGAACACTCCTACTCGTCCGCTTGAGGCATCTGGTACATCAGGAGAGAAAGCTTTGATGAACGGTGTCATCAACTTCTCTGTAAAAGATGGATGGTGGTTGGAAGGCTACCGTGAAGGCGCAGGTTGGGCATTGACCGAGAAAAGAACTTACGAGAACCAAACCTACCAAGATCAATTGGATGCATCAACCATCTACAGAATCTTGGAGACGGAAATCATCCCTATGTATTACGCAACCAACAGCAAGGGATACTCTCCTGAATGGATTAAGACCATCAAGAACTCATTCGCGATGATTACTCCTAACTACACAACAAAACGTATGTTGGATGATTACACAAGAAAGTTCTACAACCCATTGGCTGAGCGTAAAGCATTCGTCACAAAAGACAACTACGCAAAAGCTAA
Organism: uncultured Bacteroidales bacterium; assembly: GCA_902784425.1. Lineage (GTDB taxonomy): Bacteria > Bacteroidota > Bacteroidia > Bacteroidales > Paludibacteraceae > UBA1181. The sequence goes on along the minus strand of CACZUS010000016.1, from coordinate 28,598 downwards.
AGAGATTGCTGCATGGAAGGAAGAAGTTGCTGCTAAATGGGATCAGATTGAAATCGTTTCAACTTCTCTATCCGATAAATTGTCAACCAACGCAGAGGTGGGCGACCACTATACAGTAGAGGCTGTCATCGACACCAAAGAATTGAAAGACAAAGGTATTGGCGTTGATTTCGTTACTATCTTCAATGCAGAAAACAACGAAACTCTTGACGATGTGAAAGAGATGGAACTCTACAAATCAGAAGGAACAAAGTTGTATTTCCGATTGGAAGACAGAATCTCTCGTGCAGGTGCATATAAATATGCATTCCGCATGTTCCCTAAAAACAAAGACTTGGCACATCGTCAAGACTTCTGCTACGTACGTTGGTTCTAATTTGAAACAATTTTCAAAATTTCATAAAAAAAGGCGAGGAGTCATCCTCGCTTTTTTTTCTATATCTTCACATCATGGAGAAAAAACTAATCATCATTCTCGGACCTACAGCCGTTGGCAAGACTGAATATAGTCTGCAAATGGCAGAGAAATTACATACAGAAATACTTTCGTGCGATTCCCGACAAATGTTTCGAGAAATGAAGATTGGCACTGCCGCCCCTACAGAGGAAGAGTTGAAACGTGTGCCCCATCACTTCGTCGGACATCTGTCCATCCATGACTATTACAGCTGTGGAAAGTTTGAAATCGATGCACTTGCCAAGTGTAACGAACTTTTTCAGAAACACGACACTCTCATCATGACTGGAGGATCCATGTTGTATATCGATGCCATTTGCAAGGGAATTGATGATGTACCCAATATAGACGAAGAACTACGAAGTTCCCTATGGAAACGTTTCGAAACCGAAGGGATTGAAAACCTACAAAAAGAACTAAGATTGTTGGATCCGGAATACTACGCAACCGTTGATCCTAAAAACGGGAAACGAATCATCCACGCCTTAGAGATATGCCTGCAAACAGGCAAGCCCTACTCTTCCATTCGGAAGAATAGCAAGAAAGAAAGGCCTTTCACCATTGAAAAAATAGGCATCACCCGACCAAGGGAAGAACTATACGAGCGAATCAATCTGCGCGTAGAAAAAATGTTTGAGGAAGGACTGTTGGAAGAAGCTCGTTCACTCTACCCCTACAGAGAACTTAATGCACTTAACACTGTCGGTTACAAAGAATTATTTGAATACTTCGACGGCAACTGGACACTCGACTATGCCAAACAGATGATTCAACAAAACACACGTCATTACGCAAAAAAACAGATTACATGGTTTAAACGCGACCCTGAAATCATTTGGAAGGAAGCGGCAGATCTTTACAAAGATTAACCATTCGAGAAACTATGAAAGTACAGCTTTCACGTTACAATTAAAAATCGTATCTTTGCAAGAAGAAATAAAAGACAATATTTATGATAACTGCTTCAGACATTGTAGTACAATTCGGAAAACGAATTCTTTTTCAAGATGTGAATTTAAAATTCACGGGTGGTAACTGTTATGGAATCATTGGCGCAAACGGCGCTGGAAAATCAACCTTCCTAAAAGTAATCAGTGGAGATTTAACCCCAACCAAAGGAACTGTCACTATAGCTCCAGGAGAACGTCTCTCTGTTCTCCGTCAGGATCACTTCCAATTTGATGAGGTATCTGTCATCGAGACAGTGCTTCGCGGACACGAGCCACTATGGAATGTCATGCAAGAAAAAGACGCCCTATATGCAAAAGAAGATTTTTCCGATGCAGACGGTATCCGTGCTTCTGAATTAGAAGAGAAGTTTGCCGAGATGGACGGATGGAATGCAGAGAGTGATGCTGCAGCTCTATTGAGCGGATTAGGCATCAAAGAAGATTTGCACTACAAACTCATGAAGGAACTAAGTGGTAAAGAGAAGGTACGTGTACTATTAGCGCAAGCACTATTCGGAAAGCCAGACAACCTATTGTTGGATGAGCCTACCAACGACCTCGACCTTGAAACTGTCATGTGGTTGGAAAACTATTTGGCTGAATTTGAGAACACCGTGCTTGTCGTTTCTCACGACCGTCACTTCTTGGATGCAGTTTGCACACACACTGTAGATATTGACTACGGCAAAATAACCATGTTTGCCGGAAACTATAGCTTCTGGTATGAGTCAAGTCAGTTGGCTCTCCGTCAGCAAGCACAACAAAACAAGAAAGCCGAGGAGAAAAAGAAAGAGTTGTTGGAATTCATTCAACGATTCAGTGCGAATGTGGCTAAATCAAAGCAAACAACTAGTCGTAAGAAGATGTTGGAAAAACTCAACATTGAAGAGATCCAACCTTCCACTCGTAAATATCCAGGCATCATATTCACACCAGACCGCGAGCCAGGCAATCAGATTATCGAGGTGAATGATTTGTCATACACCACACCAGAAGGTGATGTATTGTTCAAGAATGCCACTTTCAACATTGAAAAAGAGGACAAAGTTGTCTTCTTGTCACACGACCCTCGTGCCATGACTGCCTTCTTCGAAATCATCAATGACAAAATAAAAGCAACAACAGGAACATTCAAATGGGGTGTCACCATTACTCCAGCCTATCTTCCTGTCGACAATACAGACTTCTTCAACACAGATATGAAGTTAGTCGATTGGTTAGCACAATACTCTCCCGACACAAACGAATCATTTGTGAGAGGATACCTAGGTAGAATGTTGTTTACCGGTGAAGAGATATACAAGAAGGCAAGCGTACTATCAGGAGGTGAGAAGATGCGTTGCATGATTTCTCGTATGATGTTGAAAAACGCCAACTGCTTGGTACTTGATTCACCAACCAACCATTTGGATTTGGAATCTATTCAGGCTTTCAATAACACATTGAAAGTGTTCAAAGGAAACATCTTAATGTCATCACACGACCACGAGTTCATTCAAACCGTCTGCAACCGTATCATTGAGTTAACGCCCAATGGTATCATCGACAAAAGAATGGACTATGACGACTACATTACAAGTGATGAGATTGCCGCATTAAAAGCAAAACTTTACCAATAATCTGTATGATGAAGAAATCGTTTAAATTCATACCATTCATTCTGCTTGTCGCATTCAGTTGCAACAAGCAGAATCGCTTTCAACAAATAGTCATCCAAGACATTCCTGAGGCTCAAACGGAAATCATCCGAATGGACAAAGAGATATACCAGTTGGATCTGTGTATCACAAAGCCAGCCAGAAAAGGCAATTATGATATGCTGACAGTTGATATTCCCAAGGGTGACTCAGCTTGTCTAAGCGACAAGATTGATGCCATAAAAGAAAGACATGGAGAACGATTTCAATTATACCTCTATCAATTAGGAGCAATGACGGGTGCACAAAACGTTCAACCGTCTACATTGTTATACTTGTTCCTATCCCACCCTGCCTACCACGATCTATACAAGGATTGTGAAAGAGAATTCGAAGACGTCTCTGATTTGGAAAAGGATTTCACCGATGCCTTTTCTAGAGCAAAAACATTAATACCTAGTTTCAGAATTCCTAAGGTATGTACCTTCTTTTCTGGGTTTGCTGAATATATTGCAGCAGACTCATCCTCAATCTATGTCTCTGTTGAATATTTTCTAGGAGCAGACTACGAAAAATACAAATATGTACCTGGAATATACGACTACATGATTCCAAATCTAAAACGAGAGAAGATCGTACCAGATGCATTGTATCACTGGATTTGTTCAGAATATCCGATTAGTACTGAAGTGGGTGGTAACCTGCTAGACAATATGATTCATTATGGAAAGATGTTATATGTAGAAGAAGCATTGCTTCCTCAGAAAGACAAGAAATTGCTTATCGGATACGACCAAGACCAATGGGAATGGTGTGAACAGAACGAAAAAGGAATGTGGAACTACCTAAGAGAACACAATCTATTATTCTCAACCGACAGTAAGACCATATCTGATTTCATATACCCAGCCAACAACACGAAGTACTTCTCTGACGACAGCCAACATCAAGCGCCGAGTCAAGCAGTTTTATGGCTAGGATGGAAAATCGTTAGTCAATACATGGGAAGAAACGACCAAATCACTTTAGAGGAACTTCTAACTGACAACAAGAATGCACAAGATATTCTTGTACAATCCAACTACAGACCATAGTCTCATGGATTAATGGACACACACTGTGAACATGGTGTTGCGGAAAACGGCATTTCTCTTTGTCGATTTCTTTCTTAGTGTGGAATTTCCGCGTTCTGCTATAAAATAGACTTCTGATGCTGATTCTAATACGTCATCATATTTGAATAGTTCGCTCATCACATCAGCAGAAATGGTAAGATCTATATCATTCAATCGAATCGACATCGTATATGCAGGCGTTATTTCTCCGCACAAATTACGGAATTCAAACGGGATAAACAAAAAGTTCTGCGTAGGGTAACTGAGCAGTTCATGTCTTGATATGGCACCCACAAAGAATCCGCAACTGCGCAACGTTACACGAAAGACACCCTCTGGCACATAAGTACGGTAATAACCAAACGAGTCGGTTTTGACAATAAAATCATCGTCAAAAGACTCTATATCCTTTTTCCCCTTGGATTTGAATTTTGAATGAACATGAATAGGCATAAAACGCAAAGGAGTACCATCCTCCTCCATAATACGGCCTCTGACGGATCTCAAAGGCAACACAAAAGATTCATGTAAGATATCGCCTGCATAATCAGACACTGGATAATACAAAGTATCAGGAGCGATAACAATCTGAACATCACTCAAATCAATAATCGTATCCACACATCCATTCTGATTCGTATAAATGGTTTCAAAAACCGAGTTGAAACACATCTTAACAGGAATACTTGTACTGATGTTCCTTCCATTTACGTCTTTAAAAACAAACTTTATATGCACTGAATCTTTCGACAATGGAGCGACAGAATCCACCGCCATAGTATCTTGCAAAACGATTGTGCTGTCAGGCACAGAATCCTTTTCCCCTTCAACCGTCTTATCTTGAAATTTTTCTTGAATTTGTTGACATGAAGAAACAAGGACACTTAATATGATTATAATAGATCTAAAAAATTTCATATTAAAAAAAAAGGGAGCTACCAATGGTAGCATCCCTAATTATATGTTAGAAAAACATTTATTTTCTGTTCTTACGTGGACGTTCAATACTGATTTCCTCCACCAAGTCACCTTCTTCAAAGATGCCGACTTGTTTTGTTCCACTTTTGAATGTAACAGTTCCTTCACCATTCATCTTTCCCTCTTTAAACTCTCCCTCATATTTATCACCTGTTGAATAGCGATACACTCCTTTTCCGTCAGGATATCCATTTTTGAACTCTCCTTCATACACATCACCAGAAGCATATGTCATTTTTCCTTTTCCTTCACGAACACCTGCTTTATATTCGCCTTCATATACGTTTCCAGTTTTAAACTTGTAAGTTCCTTTTCCATCAAACTTTCCTTCCTTGAAGGTACCAGTATAAACCTCTCCATTGTCAAACGTATACGTGCCCTTACCGTCTCTACATTTACCCTTACAAGGAGAAACTGCACTTGCTTCAAAGCAAATTAAAGAAAAAACTGCAATAATTGCAAAAAGTTTTGTCTTCATAATCATATTCTATTTTTATGTTTTTACAAAATCTAAACGCACAAATATATAAAGAATTTTTCGGCAAACAAAACCATTTTAACTTTTTTTATCAATATCAAATTATTTGTTATAATGTTTGTTATCGATGTATACTTCCAACAGCTTTGTTGTACCAGCCAAATTGTCTGGCACAATCATCACATCAGCCACGGAGGATGGTATCAAGCAACTATTTCCTACTGTCAAAGAAATTTTCGTCAATTCAGGTTTTTCATTGTCTGCATATCCCCTCGAACTCAGCACCTCAATTGTGCAATTCCCCTGCAAGCACATGTATATGATGAAAGAATCATACTTGTACAATTTACGATGAAATCCCCTGTTTATATCCAATAATTTCACAGTGAAAAACTGACATTCAGCCACACAAACAGGTTTGTTGATTTTCTTTTCATAGACCATCTTGTTTGAATCAGAAACAGCATAATTAATGGCATCTATCGCCAAATCAGTATGCAACACCCGTGGTTTCCCGTTCAAATCCAAACGACCGTAATCGTAGATACGGTATGTCACATCGCTACTTTGCTGCACCTCTGCCACCAATGATCCTCCACAGATAGCATGCACACGACCAGCAGGAATAAAGAACACATCTCCCTTTGATACCGAATATTCTTGCAAGACATCACATATCGAATTATCCTCTATTCTCTTTTGATATTCATATTTCGATATAGGTGTCTTAAACCCGCAATACAACTTAGCTTCTGGCACGGCATCCATTACATACCACATCTCAGTTTTACCAAAGCAGCCATGTCGAGCTTGTGCCAACTCATCATTGGGATGAACCTGTATAGACAGGTCCTCTGCCGCATCAATAAATTTCACCAGCAAAGGGAATTTCGTGCCAAACAAAGAAGAAACCGTCTTACCCAATAGCAAATCTCCATATATCTCTATCAGTTCATTCAAACTTTTTCCTTTTAAGGGACCGTTCGACACAACCGATTCTCTACCAGGAACAGCACTAATCTCCCAACTCTCACCAATCTTATCATTCAAATTGGACGGAAGTCCTTTAAACGTTTTCAACCGGCGACCTCCCCAGAGCAACTCCAACAAATTCAACTCAAACTTTAATGGATACAATGTAATCATCTCAAACGCTGTCCTTATCTAATTTTGTAAACTCACTATTATTACTTATATATTCTGGCAAAAACTCCTTTATTTTCGCAACAATATTCATTGGATTACATCCATTTAGAACAATGTACAACTCATCCATGTACTTATCCACTACCTCTTTTTCATAACGACTAACCTTGGCATGCATAATCTTAGGATGCTCCGTTGGTATGACATTCTCTTTGTCAGAAAGCAACTCCTCATACAACTTTTCTCCTGGGCGAAGTCCTATCTCTTTGATTTCCACACCAGTTGCCTTAGACAAACGAATCATATTTCTCGCCATATCATATATCTTCACTGGTTGTCCCATGTCAAACACGAAAATATCTCCATCATGACCAATGGCTCCAGCTTCGAGAACGAGACTTGTCGCTTCCGGAATCGTCATGAAATAACGAATAATATCTTTATGAGTCACGGTAATCGGTCCTCCATGTTCTAATTGTTTATGGAACAGTGGAATAACAGATCCACTAGATCCCAACACATTTCCAAAACGTGTAGTAACAAAAGAGGTCGTCTGCGAAGAGCGACTTTGAACAAAGATCTCAGCAAGACGTTTTGTGGCTCCCATTACGTTCGTCGGGTTCACTGCCTTGTCTGTTGAAATCATAACAAATTTGTTCACACGATATTTAATGGCAGCCTCCGCCACTACTTTTGTACCAAACACATTAATCAAGGTAGCCTCATAAGGGTTCCCCTCCATCAAAGGGACATGCTTATATGCCGCAGCATGATAAATTAAATCCGGATGATATTTAGCGAATATAGAATCAATGAATACGGCATCTTTCACATCCGCAATAACAATTTCCAACTTCGTTAAATATTTCTTATACACATCGGAGTTTTCTATCTCGAAACGTAAATCAAACAATGACGTCTCTGCCTGATCCAATGCAACAATTTTTTTCGGATTGTGTTTCATTATCTGACGCACAATTTCACTGCCAATAGAACCAGCGGCACCCGTCACCAGCACCACCCTATTCTCTATCTCCTTCTCTACGTTGCCATCATTTAGGACAATTGGATCACGGTCTAGCAAATCTTCAATCTTAACATTTTGCAATTGGTTAGGCGTGAACGTATCATAAATCCACGACTCAATCTGAGGAACCGACTTCACCTTAAGATTAAGGTTCAAAGCGCGATTGATGATTGTCTGTCGTTTACTTGCAGATATTTTCGGCACTGCAAGTATCAAGCAATCGATATTCTCTTTTTTTACATAAGTAGGAGTCAAGACCTCGTCCACTGGCAGAATCGGAATACCATCAATGGTCTTATTCATCTTACTACGATTATCGTCCACAAACGAGACTACGCGATTATGCAACCCCTCTTGTTGTCTCAAAGCATCGTTCACCACAACACCGACACTTCCTGCTCCATATATAATAACATTAGAGGAGGCATTTTTATGTCCATAATCAAAATCCGAATAGAAAAGCTTTACCCCAATTCTGTAAATAATCATTGAAATAATCACAATGCATGTTTCAAAAAGCATCTCAGGGAAAGACAACAGATAAAATTTTAAGTCGCTAATGAGCAAGGAACACAGCATCAACATTAGATACAATCCGAGAACCAACAAATTAGCCTTAATTATCTGAATAACATCTCGTACACCAGAATGTCGAATCATGCTGTAATAAGGCTTTACGAACATAAATGAGAGAACGTAAAGGAATAAGACAGCAAACAACTTTCCTAATACATCAATAGTAGGCAATGAAGAGGAAGTACATCCTGCGACAAAGACAATAAAAAGGAAAGAGGAAAGAACAATGAATAAGTCTAGCAACAAAACAATCCAACGAGAATAGGTCTTGTTAGAACAATAATCAATAAAAGATTTAAATATGTTACCAAAATATTCTGACATACATAATGACAGTTGCGTTGACTAAATTATTGCAAAGATAATGTTTTTTAGGATAGTTAGACCTCTAATTTACATCTTTTTTAACACATTGAGTTAAAAGATTTTCAGAAAAGGGACTCATTTTTGAAATTTAAATAGTACTTTTGGAAAAAATTTACGAACAAAAATTATCTGATATGAGAAATAGTATATTTAAAACAGCTGTCCTTTGTTTCCTAGTCGGAATTTCTTCATGTGTTTGTGCAGCGAACAAGGATGGAAAAAATGACAAAGAAGGTAGTGTCATCCATATAAATAATGCAGACTTTAATAAAAAAGTTGCGAACGTCAATGCAAACGAATGGAAGTATCTAGGAGACAAACCATGTATTTTGGACTTCTACGCTACGTGGTGTGGTCCATGTAGAATGATTTCGCCTTATTTGGATGAATTAGCAAACGAATACAAAGGGCAAATCTATATTTACAAAATCGATGTGGACAAAGAGAGAGAACTAGGAAGAATGTTTGGAGCCACATCCATTCCTTTGTTAGTATTTATTCCGCAAGACGGTCAGGCTCAAATGGCCCGCGGAGCAATGTCAAAGAACGAATTAAAAAACGCTATTGAAACTGTTCTTCTGAAAAAGCAGAAATAAGGGAGAAATTATGAAAGGAATTATACTAGCAGGAGGAAGCGCAACGCGTCTATATCCTCTTTCTAAGGCCATATCCAAGCAAATTATGCCTGTATATGACAAGCCAATGATTTACTATCCACTATCCACGCTTATGCTAGCAGGCATTCGTGAAGTGTTGATTATCTCCACACCTAGGGATCTTCCTATGTTTCAACAACTATTAGGTGACGGAGTCGATTTAGGCATGTCATTTAGTTATAAAATACAGGAAAATCCAAACGGACTAGCACAGGCATTTGTTTTAGGAAAAGAATTTCTTAATGGCGAAGCTGGTTGCCTTATATTGGGAGACAATCTTTTCTACGGGCAAAACTTCTCCGCAATGCTGAAAAAAGCAGCAAACACAAAAACAGGTGCAACTATATTCGGCTACTACGTGAAAGACCCAACTGCTTACGGTGTGGTTGAATTTGACAATGATGGCAATGTCATCTCCTTAGAGGAGAAACCGAAAAAGCCAAAATCCAACTATGCGGTTCCTGGCTTGTACTTTTACGACAAAACGGTTACCGAGAAAGCCGCAAGCATACAGCCTTCCGCACGTGGAGAATATGAAATCACTGATCTCAACAAACTATACTTGACAGAAAAAACATTGCATGTAGAATTGTTCGGACGTGGTTTCGCTTGGCTGGACACTGGAAACTGTGACTCCTTGTTGGAAGCCAGCAACTTTGTTGAAACCATTCAGAAAAGACAAGGATATTACATTGCATGCATCGAGGAAATCGCATGGCGTAATAAATGGATTAACGATGACCAACTTCGTATTCTTGGAAACAAATTAGCCAAAACACAGTATGGTCAATACATCTTATCTTTACTATAAAATAAAATGATTTTCACTGAACAGGAAATTAAAGGTGTTTGGGTAATTGAACCCAAAGTTTTTAATGATAGTCGAGGCTACTTCATGGAAGCCTTCAAACAGAATGAATTTGAAGAGCATGTGGGGAAGGTGAACTTTATCCAAGACAACGAATCCAAATCTTCCTATGGCGTTCTTCGCGGACTTCACTACCAAAAAGGCGAACACTCTCAAGCTAAACTTGTTCGCGTCATCAAAGGAGAAGTTTTAGATGTGGCTATCGATATTAGAAAGAGTTCTCCTACCTTCGGCAAACACGTTGCTGTTTTATTAAGCGAGGAAAACAAAAAGCAACTCTTCATCCCAAGAGGTTTCGCTCATGGTTTTGTCGTTCTAAGTCAAGAGGCTATCTTCACCTACAAGGTGGACAATCTTTATGCCCCTCAATCGGACGCTGGAATCATGTACAACGACCCTGAAATTGGCATACAATGGCCAATCAAAGAGTCGGAAATGTTATTGTCTGAAAAAGACAAGAAACATCCTTTATTGAAAGACGCTGAACTTTTCAAATAATTTTTAAAATGAATATTTTGGTTACTGGGGGAAATGGCCAATTGGGCTGCTCCATAAAGAAGATTTCCACTCAATATCCTGCGCACAAATTTTTGTTCACAGATGTTCCCGAAGTGGATATCACTGATTTAAATCTACTACGAGATCTCGTCAGGAAAGAATCCATTGGCGCTATCATTAATTGTGCCGCATTTACTGCGGTAGACAAGGCGGAAGACTGCCAAGAGTTAGCTGCGAAAATCAATATCGACGGACCGAAAAATCTAGCAATTGCCGCACATGAAGTGGGTGCAAAACTTGTTCACATATCCACCGACTACGTCTTTGGTGGAAAGAGCAGTCTGCCACTGAAAGAGAGCGACGAAACTGCTCCGATCGGTGTATACGGAAAGACAAAGAGAGCCGGTGAAATAGAAGTTGAGAAAACCGGATGCGACGCAATCGTCATCAGAACGGCTTGGCTTTACAGCGAATATGGCAACAATTTTGTAAAAACAATGCTTCGTCTGGGACATGAGCGCGAAAGCCTCAACGTGGTATACGACCAAATCGGCACACCTACCTACGCAACAGACCTTGCTTATGCCATCATGACACTATTAGAGAAAGGATTCAAAGGATTCGACACTTACCATTTCTCAAACGAAGGTGTCATCAGTTGGTACGATTTCACAAAAGCAATTTTCGAAATAGCTGGATACAAGACAACTGTTGGTGCTATCGAAAGTTACGAATACCCAACCAAGGCTGAACGCCCCGCTTATAGCGTGCTCAACAAAAAGAAAATCAAGACAGCTGGAGTGAAGGTTCCTTATTGGAGAGATTCCCTTAAAGAATGCATGTCCATTCTGTTAGCTGAAAAATAAAAAAACATAGAGACGAGTCAAACTCGTCTCTTTTTTCCTATTACCATGACGAACAAAGAACAATACCTATCCTTTTGCCAACAGCACCCCGAAATTCCACTCTTTCAACAAGCTTGGTGGATGCAATGTGTTGCTGGTCACAAAGAGTGGGACGTTCTTCTAATACGGAATGAGCAGAATGAAATCATCGCATTCCTCCCCTATTTAATTGTTCGCAAATATGGATTCAGAATGGTTCTGCAACCACTCCTGTCGCAATGCAACGGACCATGGACAAGATCCGACGTCTCTACCGACAAAGAAATCTCAGACAAAATCATTTCCGAAGTGGAAAAGTTGAATTTACATTGGTTTATGCAATATTTTCCCTCCTCCACTCTCTTAGACCCATGGATTGACAAAGGATACAAGATTTCTCACAGACACACATACGTAATAGAATCCATTCAGCAATCACCGGAGACTATCTTTCAAAGGTTTTCTTCCGCACAAAAGAGACAGATCAAAAAGGCTGAACGGAATGGCATCATCGTCAAAGAGGGGCATTGCGCAGCAGACTTTTATCAATTTCACACATCCTGTCTAAAACAACGAGGAGAGAAGAATTTGAATCTTCCAGACGTGGAGGTTACCCTTTGTGAAGAGGCAATGAAGAGAGAGAAGGGTGCATTATTGTATGCCATCGACCATACAGGCAAAACCCTAGCGTCACTTTTCCTGGCATGGGATTCAACCACTGCCTATTATATGATTCCAGTATATGACAATGAGGAAAAGAGTTCAGGAGCCTCCTCCTTATTGGTGTGGCACGGAATACTTCTCGCCCAACAGAAAGGATTATCAAGATTTGATTTTGAGGGAAGCATGCAGCCATCAATTGCACAATATTACAAACAATTTGGCTCAACAGAAACAGAATACCCTCAGATTGAAAAAATCAATCATCCTTTAATAAAGCTTTGGAAAAAGATACGATAAACATAAAATGATTATCTTTGCAATAAATAATAGTCAATAAACAATGGTAACATTTTTAGTAAGTCTTGTAGCCTTAGTAATAGGCTACCTTTTTTACGGAAAGTTCGTAGAAAAGATTTTTGCACCAGATGCAGAAAGAGTGACACCAGCCATTAGTCAGAATGACGGTGTGGATTTTCTTCCTCTACCCACATGGAAGATTTTCATGATTCAGTTTTTGAACATTGCCGGTACGGGACCTATTTTTGGTGCCATCCTAGGTGCAAAGTTTGGTCCGGCAGCCTACCTTTGGATTGTTCTCGGATGCATCTTTGCCGGAGCAGTTCATGATTATTTAAGTGGCATGTTGTCAATCCGTAATAAGGGAGCTGGACTGCCAGAACTGATTGGTATCTATCTTGGCAATGGAACCAAGAAAGTGATGTTAGTCTTTACAGTATTCCTCATGGTAATGGTTGGTGCTGTTTTCGTATACAGTCCAGCATTGATACTAGGTGACATGACCGATGAATTTATAACTGGTTCTTCTGAAATAGCCAATAAAGAAGCCGTCAGCACTGTATATTACTGGTGTGCAGTCATTTTCATATACTATATAATAGCTACCATGTTGCCAGTCGACAAAATCATTGGAGAGATTTACCCATTCTTCGCCTTTGCTATTTTGTTCATGGCCGTCGCTTTAGGAGCCAACTTATTAATCAAGTGGCCATCGCTACCCGAATTATATGATGTAGGAATAAGCACAGCCTCATTCAACGGGAAAGATATATTCCCCGCCCTATTTATCACCATAGCATGTGGAGCGATTAGCGGATTCCACGCAACCCAAAGTCCATTGATGGCTCGTTGTATGACCAATGAGAAACATGGTCGTGCCATCTTCTACGGAAGCATGATCACAGAAGGTGTCGTCGCACTTATCTGGGCCACCATATCCATGTATTTCTTCTATGGAGGTGGTGCATCCGAATTAGGTAAAGAAGCAACATTACAAGCCCCACAAGTTGTTACCGCCGTCAGTCAAGGATGGTTGGGTACCGTTGGTAGTATCTTAGCTATAATGGGAGTAGTGGCAGCTCCTATCACCAGCGGAGATACTGCTCTACGTTCTGCTCGACTCATCATTGCCGAATTCCTTCACATGGAACAAAAAAGTATTAGCAAAAGACTATACATCTGCATTCCTATGTTTGCAGTCACAATAGCTTTGTTGTTCTTCAACATATCTAATCCTGACGGATTTAATGTGATCTGGAATTACTTCGGATGGGCTAATCAAACATTGTCCGTATTCACCTTATGGGCAATCACAGTTTACCTATATAGCAAGAAGAAATTCTTTTATATCACACTGCTTCCTGCCTTATTTATGACGTGCGTTAGTAGTACATTCTTCTGCTTTTCTTTCGGATTAGCCCAAACTATATGTTACGGAATAGGTGCCATCTGCACCATCATTACCTTTGTACTGTTCATTCTATGGACTAGGAGGAAAGAGACTAAGTAACAAGCAACACCCACATAAGAAAGGCTTCCACTCAAAAAAGCGGAAGCCTTTTTCATATCTTCTAATAATCAGTTTTATTAGGGTTGTATAACTATTCGAGAGGGCTTAAATCGATATAAATCCGACTGACTAATTTTTTCTGGAGAAACACCCAAATCAATCAGTTGTGAACGCACCTCCGCACATTGGGCATCCGTCAGACGAGGTTCAATGACAAACTCATCAATCAACTGATGAGGATCAATTTCAAACTCAAGGAATTCGACACCCACATCAGAGAAATCACCAGGAATCGTTCTGATAATCCGCACTTCTTGTTCGTGTTCAAATGGTTTTCTTTTCACAAAGAATGATTCTATCATCACCCTCATCATCTCAGATGCAGGAATAGAACGTTGTTGCCATTTGATAAGTTCCTCATCTGTCAGATAGTCAACCCGACCAATAAAAGTAGAAGTGTCATGCACAGGATTTTTACTATCTAACGGATAGATAACCGAAAACAACTTGCCTACCGTAGTTTTGATTCTCACAGCACAACTTTCACGGTACTTGTTGGAATAGATTCGCCACATGGCGTCTGACTCTCCCTGCAAGGTCCACGACTGTCCGTATACACATCCAATTAACCGTTTCCCATTTCCAGATAAGTTTCTGAAGACAAACTCATTCTTTAAGAAAAAATTCTCATAAACATCTTCCCATTTAGAGGTATGTCCCACTCTTAACAGACAATCCTGCAATAGGATCTTTAAGTACTTCATTGGGAAGTACTTGTAAATCACAGTAGATTCGTTCAGACCATTCAGGATGTTGTCTGTTCTATTCATTGTTATCTTCTTTTATGCGGATTCAGTGCCTTGCTTCGACAAAAAATAGACATACATAATAGGTCCCACTACGGGTATCAACTGACTGGCAATCACAATCAAATTACATCCTGCATGACGAAGACGACGTACTGTCAAAGCCAGATATGGAATCATCACCACTAGCAAATAGATCAACGTGACCTGAATTGGATATATACCCTTTCCGAAAAGAGCCGCAAAGGTTGACAAAACCAATAGGAACAACACGATTGGGCAACTAACAAAAAGAATCCAACAGGATACAGACAGGAAAAATGCCATCATAATCGTGCATGGTATGAGAATAGTTCCCGTATCCCACGTGAATTCTGGTGCACTTTTTATGTCAAAAATACTCATGACAACCGTAATACATTCAGTGACAAGATCCTGAACAGTCTGACTAGACAACAAAGTATATGAAACGAATAGAAACAACAGGAAAAATATGCCCAAATTAAACAGAGCAAATATCCAAAACTCCTTACGATCTGATTTCGATGTAAAATCAGAAAATCGTGTCCATGATTTCCAAAAATAATCGACCCAACTCATAACTCTTTATTTTTAAACTCTAAAACATATACATTTTCAGTGTTTTCCATAATTCTATATCGGTTATCTGACCGATATCCCACTATCCAAACGATATTATCTCCATTGGTTAACACCCAAAGAGAATCTTTCTCATCATTTGTCAGTTTCTGATCAATGAAGAAATCACTCAACTTCTTTTTCCCCTTCATACCAAAAGGGATAAACCAATCTCCTTTTCTCCATCGTCTCAATACCAAAGGAAAAGTCACCTTAGCTTGATCCACATAACAATGCAGAGCATCTTTTTGAATATGGCAATCCGAAACTGGCATTCTCCGACAACTCATCGCAATCGGCAAATTCTGGAAATCCTCCATGTCATTAATAACATATTCGGTCTTCTCATTTCCCTCTTCCATCGACTGAATCAACAGATGATCGCGTTCTTGGACCAACATCCAACTTTTCTTCTTATTATAAAAACGATGTCCGGGATGGTCCGACGAAATTGATTTCTCGATATCCTCTATGGTAGAAGAGGAAAAACCAAATGGTGTCAGGAATTCATAAAGCAGAAAAGGGAGAGATTTCTCCTCTCTTAGCAAAGACAATGGAATTATATAATGAAGTTTGTCTTGCTGTAGCAAAAGTTTATCTTTCTTCTCCTGCAATTGTTGTCGAATAAAATCCTCTGCTTGCCTTAAGTTATCAATGGTATTCAACAAATTATTTTTAAATGTCGGATAAGCAGACTGAAGGGAAGGAATTATTTCATTTCTAAATTTATTGCGAGTATAAAGCGTATCTGCATTAGTAGAATCCTCCACATGAGACAATCCTCTTGCCTGCAAATAGTCGTTAATATCCTTTCTTGAAACAGACAAAAGTGGTCGCCACACATTATCCGTCAGTTCTTTGATTCCTGTTAATCCCTTGATACCCGTGCCACGAGACATATTCATCAAGAATGTCTCTATCACATCATCCGAGTGATGAGCAACAGCTATCACCTTCGCCCCTTCACGAACAAGCAGTTGACGAAACCAATCATAGCGCAACTCGCGCGCAGCCATCTCAATCGAAATGGATTTAATCAACGCATACGACAATGTCTGAAAATCAATCTTTCTAAATGGCAGGTGATAATGATTCGCCAATGAACGAACAAATGCCTCATCCCTGTCCGACTCCGCACCACGCAAATGAAAATTGCAATGTGCAACCACACAAGGGAATCCTGCCTGATGCAAGATATCAAGCAAGGCAACCGAATCCGCACCTCCACTCACTGCCACAATCAACTTCGTAGTCGAGGGGAAACGAAAGGAAAGATGAGACACATCAATCATTTGGTCAGACGAGTTAAGACGATTTTAATTAAATCCTCCATAGAGCCTTTATACTCTGTATTCATGGTTTTATCGACACGTCCGGCAATTATATTACAGATAGTCACCGCTTTATGTCCCAACAATTTTGCCAAGCCAGCCACAGCAGAGCTCTCCATTTCAAAATTGGTAATCTTCTCACCATGATAATCAAAGGACTCTATTTTCTCATTCAACGTAGGATCTGCCAACGGGATGCGAACATAGCGTCCCTGTGGACCATAGAATCCTGGTGCCGAGATAGTGACACCCATCACCATTCCGTCACATAGTTGTGCAATCAGCCCCTCATCAGCCGACACAACATAAGGAGCAGCCAAGCGAGGATTCCAATTCACATGCTTACAGAAAGCCTGTTCAAAGTCCAAATCAATCGCAGAATTTGGTGTCTCATAGTAATTGAGCAATCCATCGAAACCAATGGATCGGCGAGAAACCACATAAGAGCCAACCGGACAGAATGGTTGCAAACCACCCGATGTACCTATACGCACAAGTGTCAACTGTGTATGCATAGGTTTTACCGTTCTTGTGGCAAAATCAATATTCTTCAACGCATCCAACTCCGTCAGCACGATATCAATGTTATCCGTACCTATACCATGCGACACACAGGATATGCGCTCACCATTCAGTTTACCCGTGATGGTATGGAACTCGCGGCTACTCACCTCACATTCTTTCTCATCAAAATAGCTTGCCACCATATCCACACGACCTGGATCACCGACTAGTATCACCTTATCAGCCAACTGTTCTGGCTTCAGATGCAAATGGAAAATAGAACCATCTGCATTTATAATCAATTCAGAAGAAGGAATCACTCTCATAATCTCATCTTTTTAAAGTATATCTATCATTGCAATAGCTACACATTCACTGTTACTGCTAACAAATATAATAATAAAAAAGTGGGATAAGAAACAAACTTGAATAAATGGTTGGAAGATTGGATAATTAAAAATTGAAACAAAACATACAAAAAAAATAACCCACAGAAATTCAGCAGGTTATTTATTATCTTTTGTTGCCTTACCAGGATTCGAACCCGGACAAGCAGTGCCAGAAACTGATGTGCTACCATTACACCATAAGGCAATCGCTAAATGCGGTGCAAATTTAAGAAACAAAAACAAGAATGCCAACTCTTTCAACTATTATTTTCTTTCGCTCTGCTTATTTTATTGATAAGCGGATGATATCCACCACTCGTCTCACATCCTCATCGCTCACACAAGGACCAGATGGCAAACATAGTCCGCGACGAAAGAGCTGAGTTGCAATACCAGCTTCATACAAAGGCGATTCTCTATATATAGGTTGAAGGTGCATTGGTTTCCATAACGGGCGGCTCTCCACTTGCTCCTTTTCCAAAGCAAAACGAAGCGCTTCCACATTATCGTTAGGAGCATCAATATCACCATTGTTTTGTTGTCCAACAATATGCAAGGAAGGAGCTAACAAGATGGTACTCAACCAAAAGTTTGAAAAATGCAGTGGC
Source organism: uncultured Bacteroidales bacterium (assembly GCA_902784425.1). GTDB lineage: Bacteria > Bacteroidota > Bacteroidia > Bacteroidales > Paludibacteraceae > UBA1181. The sequence continues at coordinate 10,215 of CACZUS010000016.1, read as the reverse complement.
GACGGAGCATCATGATATTCAATCCCATCCACAGAAGCAAAAGCCTCTTTGTAGATAGACGCCACCCGACGATGATGAGCTATATGTTCGTTCAAAACAGTCATCTGTCCACGTCCTATACCCGCACACACATTCGATAACCTATAGTTGTAACCTATTTGAGTATGATGATAGTACGGGAAAGCGTCACGTGCTTGCGTTGCCAAGAATGTCGCCTGTTGTTTCAACTCCTCACTTGAAGAGACCAAAGCACCTCCTCCCGAGGTGGTAATCATCTTATTCCCATTAAAGGAGAAGACACCAAAGTCGCCCCATGTACCACAAGGGCGTCCATCATAAGATGAGCCCAAAGCCTCTGCTGCATCTTCTATCAATGGTATCTCATAAGATTTTGACAATTCGGCTATCTCACGTATCTTGGCAGGCATACCATACAGATGCGTCACCACAATCGCCTTAGGTTTCTTTCCTGTAACTGATATTCGCTCCTCTATTGCCCGTTTTAGCAAGGAGGGACTCATGTTCCAGCTTTCCTTTTCCGAATCAACAAAAACGGGACGAGCGCCTAAATAAACAATCGGATTGGCAGATGCACAGAATGTAAAACTTTGGCAGATCACCTCGTCATCTTTTTGTACACCGCTCATCAACAATGCCAGATGCAAAGCTGCAGTACCAGAAGAGAGTGCCGTCACATATTTGGGTGATGAGCCATTGGAGACGAGCCATTGCTCCAAATCGTGTTCAAAAGCAGTTACATTGGGACCTAACGGAGTCACCCAATTCGTGTCGAATGCCTCCTGAACAAATTTTTGTTCCATACCCAACTCACTCATGTGAGCCAAACAGAGATATATTCTTTGGCGACTCATACAGTAAGGTTTATAATCTTTCGTCCACTTCTTCGCGTGGAGCAACACTCTTCACATCATAGACAACCCCTAAAGAAGGCTCTTTTAGAAGAGATCGCAACTTCAAATTGGCAAATTCATGATGCGCAACTGCCAACACAACAGCATCATAACGATCAGTAGGCATTGTATTAGTAATCTCTATTCCATATTCAGTAGCAATGCTTTCTTTGCTTGCCCTCGGATCATAGATAGTAATGTTGGATGTATATTCCTTTAATGTATAGTAGATATCCAACACCTTTGTATTACGGATGTCCGGACAATTCTCCTTAAAAGTGATTCCCAGCAATAAGATGTTAGCATCTTTCACAAGGACACCCTTCTTGTTCATGCAACGAATCACACGATTAGCCACATATTCACCCATACCATCGTTCAGTCGACGAGCATTAGTCATGATATGAGGAAGGACACCATACACCTGAGCTTTCTGAATCAAGTAGTAAGGGTCAACGCTAATGCAATGTCCACCTACCAATCCAGGCTTCATCTTGATAAAATTCCACTTAGTGGCAGCCGCCTCTATCACGTCATTGGTATCGATACCCATAGCATTGAAGATACGTGCCAATTCATTCATAAACGCAATGTTGACATCACGTTGGGAATTTTCTATAATCTTGGAAGCTTCCGCCACCTTAATAGAGGAAGCCTTAAACGTGCCATTTATTAGGACAGATGAGTAGACCTGATCCACATAATCTGCGATTTCAGGAGTTGAGCCAGAAGTAACCTTTTTGATCTTCTCCACAGTATGAAGTTTATCTCCGGGATTGATTCGTTCAGGAGAGTATCCCACAAAGAAATCCTTATTGAAACGAAGTCCCGACACCTCCTCCACCTTAGGAACGCACTCCTCTTCGGTCACGCCAGGATAAACCGTAGACTCATAGACCACCACATCGCCTTTATTAATCACCTCACCAACCGTCTTACTTGCACTCAGCAAAGGTTGCAAGTTAGGACGATTATAAGTATCAACAGGAGTTGGAACAGCTACCACGTAGAAGTTACAATCCCTGATTTTTTCGATATCAGAAGTACAAACAAAAGCGTTTTTATCCAACGCCTCACGCAGCAATTCGTCAGACACCTCCAACGTATCATCGTGTCCGTTCATGATTGAAGAGACGCGTTTCTCATTCTGATCATAACCTATGGTTGGATACTTAGATGAAAACAGACGGGCTAATGGCAATCCCACATAACCAAGTCCAATAACAGCTATCTTCGTTTCTTTCATAATCCCTTAATTAAGAACTCACCTCAGATGATCCATCATCATCTGATGAATAGTCTCTTTTGACAAGAATTCGCCCTTCGAATTAAAACATTCAATATTAATGAACGTCGGTTGTTCCTCTATCAGTTTCTGATATTCATCATACACCTGTTTTTGAAAGTCCATGGATTGTTCATGGATATCTTGCTTTCCGTTCAGATAAGCACGTTCCTCTCCTTCACGGTTAGCTTCCAAAGTCTTTTTAACGAAAGAGAATGGGACATTCAGGAAGAAGGAGCAATCAGGCACAGGCAACCGATTATGTTCAAACTCATATTGTAAAATCCACTGTTTCAATAGTTGTTTCTCCTCTGCTGATTTCAATTTAGCACATTGATAAGCAATGTTGGAATAGACAAATCGATCAGCAAGCACAACATAGCCTTTATCGAGCCACTCGTTAATCGTCGCAATATGTTCCATACGATCATTGGCAAACAGAAGGGCCACCAACTTAGGGTGTACCTGATCGATAGAGCCATATTCACCACGGAGGAACTCAGCCACCATTGTGCCATACACCCCTTGATTAAGCATAGGAAAATGGATGTACTTGCAAAGCACACCCATTTTCTCGTATGTCTGACTCATAAGTGAAAGTTGCGTGGATTTTCCGCATCCATCCACACCTTCAATCACAATGAATTTACCTTTCATCTGTATTTATTTATTTTTCGAAACCTACTGGATGAGACAAGATTGGTTTAGCATTTGTCAAGCCAAGTGTCTCAAGAATCTGTGGTCGGTCGATACTACCGCAAGCGACAGTAGCCAAACCAGAAGCAGCGCAATAAAGATAAAGATTTTGACTTACATATCCCGCATCCGTTGCTGAATAAAATTGTTTTCCTTCCTCATCAAAATCAGCCATCTTATTGAAATCAGCCACGAAAGTGATAGCGATAGGAGCTTGACTATAGAATGGTTGTGTTCCTGCCTTTTGGCGGAAGTCACCCTCTTTCACCAATTTCAAGGAGTGACCAGATTTCTGATAATAGTAGATAGCCTTTGTCGTATATAGATAAACGTCAATCTCTTGTGCATTACGAGCAGTAGGAGCTGTCAACTTACCATCCTCACGATTAACGCCACAAATACTCCAAAGCATATCAGAGATTTGTTGATCTGACAAAGGTTCAGATGAGTAAGAGCGAACCGTACGACGATTAGACAATGCATCAATCAACGATACGGAAGAATGAACTGAAGGCGTTGACAATGCGATAGAATCTTGTACAGCCTCAGTAATCGTATAGGTAGGAGCAACCGAGCATACAACAGCAGCTGTATCCTTTACCTCATCTTTCACAGGAGTCGTTTCTGTTTTAGAACGACAAGCAGAAAATCCTATTATGGCAACAAATGCCAAGCATGAATATTTGCCAATAATGTTTCTGTTTTTCATGATTATTTATTTATTGATTAATTGATGTTGATCCTTTCTTTTTCTTGATGATACCTGAAATGACTAAATAGGAAACGAACAGCAAGAATAATACCACTCCACCTATTGTCAAATAAGGTTTGTATTCACTCACGGCAGAAGCAAGCTGATCTTTAGGCACAGCTGCATGAAGTGCATAGCCAATAAATGCCAAAACAGAATTCCACAGTGTCGCACCTATAGCCGTAAAGAGGATAAACTTAATGAAATTCATTTTAGACAATCCAGCAGGTATGGATATTAGCTGACGAACAGCGGGAACCAATCTCCCCACCAATGTAGAAGAGACCCCATGCTCTCTGAAATAAGACTCTGCACGTTCCATCTTCTCCTGAGACAATAAGCACATGTGTCCAAACTTGGTATTAACAAACCAATAAACAAATGGACGTCCTAATTTGTAAGAGATGGCATAATTGACAATGGCACCACATATAGCGCCAAAAGTTGCGGCAGCAATTACGCCGAACAAATTAAGTTCCCCCGCAGCCGCCTTATAAGCAGCAGGAGGCACAACAATCTCTGAAGGGAATGGAATAAAAGAACTCTCAATAGCCATCAATAAAGCTACTGTCCAATAATTCAGATTATCCAAACACCACTGAATAAATGCTTCCATATACAAATAAAGAAAAGAGACCACGTCTGCAAAAATCATTCACAGACACAGTCTCTTTAGATTATAATAAACGCGCGTTCAACACGAATTATTTATTAATTCTAGCTTTCATTGCCTCGGTTTCTTTTTCATAACCTGGCTTTCCTAACAAAGCAAACATGTTTTTCTTGTAAGCCTCAACACCTGGTTGGTTGAATGGGTTCACGCCAAGAAGATAACCGCTGATACCACAAGCCTTCTCGAAGAAGTAGAACAATTGACCAATGTAATACTCATTCAAAGATGGCATATCAATATGCAAGTTAGGAACTTGTCCGTCAACATGAGCGAACACAACACCCAACTCAGCCATTTTGTTCACTTCATCAACACGTTTTCCTGCCAAGAAGTTCAATCCATCCAAGTTCTCTTTATCCTCAGGAACAACCAATTTCTTGTTAGGTCTCTTGATAGAGATTACTGTTTCGAAAATGGAACGTTCACCCTCTTGAATCCATTGTCCCATTGAGTGAAGATCTGTTGAGAAATCAACTGCAGCAGGGAAGATACCCTTCAAATCTTTACCTTCAGACTCTCCATACAATTGTTTCCACCACTCTCCGATATAGTGCAATTTTGGATGATAGTTAACCAAGATTTCAATCTTCTTACCTTTTTGATACAACTCGTTACGAACAGCTGCATATTGAGCAGCAGGGTTCTTTGAGAAAGGAACATCCTTTCCGCAAAGTTTTTCCATAGAAGCAGCACCTGCTACCAATTTCTTAATATCGAAACCAGCTACTGCGATTGGCAACAAACCAACTGGAGTCAACACAGAGAAACGTCCACCTACATTATCAGGAATAACAAATGTCTTGTATCCCTCTTGAGTAGCCAATTTACGCAATGCACCCTTAGCAGCATCTGTAACAGCAACAATACGTTTTTGAGCTTCTTTCTTACCTACTTGCTCCTCTAATTGAGTCTTCAAAAGGCGGAATGCCAAAGCTGTCTCTGTTGTTGTTCCTGACTTAGAGATATTGATGATACCAAATTGTTTTCTTTTCAAGAAAGATGACAATTCAGCCAAATAATCCTCACTGATATTGTTACCTGCGAAAACGATAGCAGGGTTCTTTTTGCTCTTTTGGAATGCAGAGAAAGCGTTAGACAAAGCGTCGATAACTGCACGAGCTCCAAGGTAAGAACCACCGATACCAGCTACAACAACTACGTCGCAGCTTTTTCTCAATTCGTTAGCTGTTGCAATCACTTCATCCATGAACTTTTCAGTGATTGAACTTGGCAATGTCAACCATCCTAAGAAGTCATTTCCTAGTCCAGTACCTGCATGCAACATTTCCATGCACTCTTTTACCTTTGCATCGTATGCATTTACACTTTGCTTTGTAACGAAAACTGAATCGCAAGCAAAAGCGTTCTCAATGTTTAACTTAATGTTCTCCATTTTATTTGTATTTAATTTAATATTTTTATCTCATCAAATCACTTAGCACCTTGATTTCGATGGCGGGTGATATTTTCCCATAAAGTATATTGTAAACAGCATTCAAGATAGGCATGTTCACCTTGTATCCTTTATTGATCTCATAGATACACTTTGTACCATAATATCCCTCAGCGATCATCTCCATCTCCAATTGTGCGGTTTTTACGGAATAACCTTTTCCTATCATCGTACCAAACGTACGGTTACGGCTGAATTTTGAATAGGAAGTTACCAACAAATCGCCAACGTAAGCAGACTCGTTGATATTTCGTTGCTTTTCATCCACAATGTTTAAGAATCGATTCATCTCTTGAATCGCATTGGAGACTAACACTGCCTGGAAATTATCGCCATACTTTAATCCATGGCATATTCCTGCAGCTATTGCATAGACATTCTTCAAAACAGAGGCATATTCCAATCCATACACATCATCCACAACAGAAGTCTTCACGTAGTGACATTGCAACATTTCAGCCAATTGTTTAGCGTTATCTCTACAATGACCACCAATCATCAAATAGGTCAAATGTTCCATGGCCACCTCCTCTGCATGAGAAGGACCAGAAATAACCAATAGGTTATCTTTCGGTACATTGTATATGCGATGGAAATATTCTGAGACATTCAGATTCTCATCAGGAACGATACCTTTAATGGCAGAAACAACAATTTTATTCTTCAGAGAAGCTCTCAACTTCTTTAAATGTTGTTTCAAGAAAGGGGAAGGAGTAGCAAAGATCAGGATGTCTGACTTCTTTACTATCTCATTGATATTCGAAGAGAAGAAGATACGCTCTGTATCAAACTGTACAGTGGACAAATAAGATGGATTGTGTTTATGTTTCTTAAAATCCTCTATTTGCTCCTCGCGACGCATATACCAACAGATATCCCCCTGTTCCATGCAAATCTTTGCGATTGCAGTGGCCCAGCTTCCACCACCCATTACGGCTATCTTTGGTGTTTTCTCCATAATATATTCTTACTCTTTAGAATTCGTTTCTTCTTTTGCCTGTGCTTTCTTCTCAGGACGCATCTGAGGGAAGAACAATACTTCTTGAATTGTAGTCTGACCTGTCATCAACATAACCAAACGGTCGATACCGATTCCGATACCAGATGTTGGAGGCATACCATACTCCAATGCACGAACAAAGTCATGGTCGATAAACATTGCTTCATCATCACCCTTTTCAGAGAGACGAAGTTGTTCTTGGAAACGTTCCATCTGATCTATCGGATCATTCAACTCAGAATATGCATTTGCCAACTCTTTTCCATTGACCATCAACTCAAATCGCTCTGTCAATCCTGGTTTAGAACGATGCATTTTGGTTAAAGGAGACATCTCAACTGGATAATCTGTAATAAATGTAGGTTGAATATAAGTACCTTCACAGAACTCTCCAAAGATTTCATCAATCAGTTTACCTTTTCCCATGGTATCATCAATCTCCATTTTCAAGGCCTTACAAACCTGACGAATCTCATCTTCCGATTTACCCTCCAAGTCGTATCCTGTCTTCTCTTTGATAGAATCCAAAATAGAAATTCTCTTATATGGGGCTTTAAAGCTAATCACATTATCCCCCACTTTCGTTTCACTGCAACCATTGGCAGCGATACATATATTCTCTAATAATTTTTCTGTGAAACTCATCATCCAGTTGTAATCTTTGTACTGCACGTACAACTCCATACAAGTAAACTCTGGATTGTGAGTTTTATCCATACCTTCGTTACGGAAGTTCTTACCAATTTCAAAAACTCCTTCGAAACCACCAACAATCAATCTCTTCAGATACAATTCAGTAGCAATACGAAGATATAGATCCACATCCAACGTATTGTGATGTGTAATGAACGGACGAGCTGCCGCACCAGACTTAACGATTCTTGCTCGTTTCAAAAATATATCCTTGACACCACCGTTCACCACCAAATCCACATAACGCTGACGGTATCTCAACTCAGGATCTTCGAATGCATCGTATGCCACACCATCTTTATACTTAACAATTGGCAATGGACGCAATGATTTGCTCAAAACAGTTAGTTCAGCTGCATGAACAGAAATCTCACCCATCTGAGTACGGAAAACATATCCCTTGATTCCAATGAAATCACCAATGTCTAACAATTTTTTGAATACAACATTGTACAAATCTTTGTTTTCATCCGGACAAATTTCATCACGGGAGATATAAATCTGAATACGACCTTTACTATCCTGCAACTCCATAAAAGAAGCCTTACCCATGATACGACGAGACATGATACGTCCGGCTACCGTCACTTCACGTTTGGGAGCATCATCATTAAACTCATCATTAAACTCGGCTTTTATATCTGTGGAATGCGCTGAGACAACATATTCTGCAGCAGGATAGGGATCTATTCCCATGTTTTTCAGTGCCTTCAAGCTCTCACGGCGAAGGATCTCCTGTTCACTCAAATCTGATACACTCATCTTATTTTTTTTTATGCATAAACTTAACGACGCAAATTTACACAAAAAAAACAAAATAATTATATCTTTGCATGGACAAATCAAACTAAAAAGAGGAAACACTCAAGATGAGACTTAAAACATTTGTTTTCAACCAATTACAAGTTAATACATATTTATTAACCGACGAAGCAACCAACGATACAATCGTCATAGATCCAGGTTGTCAAAGCAATGAGGAGAGGGATAAATTCGCAAAATACGTTGAAGAAAACCACTTGAATCTTTGTAAGGTTTTAAACACTCACCTGCATTTTGATCATGTCTACGGGAATCGTTTCATCCAAGAAAAATACGGCATTGGGGCTTATGGAGCAAAAGAAGATAACTTCTTCCTAAATCACTACCAAGACCTACTCGCCCTCTTCGAAATGCCAATGGACGATGATGCTCTTCCGCTTGAAGGTTACATTAAAGATGGCGACACAATCTCGCTCGACTCGCTCGAACTACATGTGTTAGCGGTACCAGGACATTCACCTGGCGGACTCGCCTTCTACCTCCCTAAAGAAGAGTGCGTCTTCGTGGGTGACACCATTCTGCAAGGGGGCATCGGTCGTACAGACCTGCATCGTGGAAATTACGAAACATTAATCAATAGCATAAAAACAAAATTGTTGACGCTCCCCGACGATACGCTTGTTTATAGCGGACACGGATGTCCATCAACCATAAAATTCGAGAAGGAGAACAATCCCTTCTTAAGAAACTTATAGCTAATTTCTTTCCATTAACATTTAATTCTTTACTTATGAGTTCTTGTTTAGAAAATAAGCGGTACAAAATGATGAAGGTAAAGGAAGGCGAATACATTCCTGATGTAGAGGACACCTTTCCTGAAGACGATCCCTTCGTCCACAAATTGACCTATGAAAATATATACAACGAAGTTTTTGATGAAAACTACCCTTACTTAGATAAGTCATGGAAATGGAAGATAGGAAACATCTGGGCAGCCATACGCTTTTATAGTGTATGCAAATGGTTCAATCCTGTCTACTATGGCATGAGATACGAAGGAAAAGAGAATCTAAAGAAATACAAAAAAGAATTGACCGACGGTGCTGTCACAGTCTGCAATCACGCATATTCGTGGGACTTCATCACTGTTTGGTCGGCTTCTGGCAAATCCAATCTATGGTATCCTGCATGGGCTGACAATTTTCAGACAAAGGTTCGTGACAAAATGCGTCACACAGGAGGTATTCCAGTTCCAAAATCAATGAGCGCCCTCAAAAAGTTCAACGAAGCATTCGATGAACTGCATGAAAGAAAAGCTTGGTTCCACGTCTTTCCAGAAGAGTGCAGATGGAACAATTACAAACCCTATAAATACAAAATTCCTATCATCCCTATGGTGATTGTTTATAGAGAAAGAACTGGTCTTTACAAATTATTCAACAAAAAAGAACCTCTTTACACTTGCCGCATCGGAGAGCCTATCTATCCTAACTTCGACATGCCAAGGAAAGAGGCCGTAGACGAGCTGAGAACACGTGTACATGCGAAGATGTGTGAAATGGCTGGCATCATCGAAAATCCATGGCCAAGCATACAGCCTAATGATAATGGATAAATTCCACGAACCATAAAACAAGAATAGGGACAGCTAAAACAGCTGTCCTTTTTTTTATAAATCGGATTCTAATTCTTTTATGGGAATTTTGTCTCCTTAGCGACGTGCCGTGCCGTGTTCGTTTTTGATTTTTCCCCTGAGCTCACCTTACTCCATCACACTCTTCATTGATTTATCATGCAATGAAGAAAAGAGCGTCAATGCGAGTAGAGAACCTATCATACACATAAACATATCCGTCTGTGTATCCCAAATATAACCCTGCATTCCCAAAAATGCTTCTGTGTCTTCCGGATTGGTCATAGATGCTGCCCATTCAATAATCTCATAAAGAGCTGAGACCGTCATTGCCACACAGAATGAGGCGAACGATGCC